>JAPPIB010000055.1 GCA_028820695.1 Acidiferrobacterales bacterium
GGGCCGTGTCTCAGTCCCAGTGTGGCTGATCATCCTCTCAGACCAGCTACCGATCATCGCCTTGGTGAGCCATTACCTCACCAACAAGCTAATCGGGCGCAGGCTCATCCAACAGCGCGAGCTTTCAAGAAGAGGCCCGCTTTCCCCCTTGGGGCTTATGCGGTATTAGCTCGAGTTTCCCCGAGTTGTTCCCCACTGTTGGGTAGATTCCTACGTGTTACGCACCCGTCCGCCACTCGTCGCCAGGGAGCAAGCTCCCCGCGTTACCGTTCGACTTGCATGTGTTAAGCATGCCGCCAGCGTTCAATCTGAGCCACGATCAAACTCTCCGTCTCGATTTCCCGAAGGAAATAAATCTTAGAATGGAGCGTTGACACAGACGAAACGCCCACACAATCTGTATGGTTTCCAATTTATTAAAGAACAAAAACCCCTGACCGAGCGATCAAGGGAGATAAAAGTATATACCGAATCGCACACCTGTCAACAAAAAAATATTTTTATTTTTCTGTGCGGCAAACTTAACGAATCGACAAACCCAAATTCCAGCTGACAAGTTCCCGGAAGTTTTTTGCCTGGAGTTCGATGAGAGCCAGGCAATGGAAGAATTTCAAATGCAGGTCGGTTTTCTTTGATCCAGGCACTCATTCCGATGTGGTAGAGACGGTCGGGGCTTTCGTCATGCCGGCGCGAGAGATGCTGCCCTCTGTCAAAAATAGGCGGTGGCAATCAAGAGCTCATGAACAGGCATCCCCTGATCCGGCATCGTCGAACCAGCGGACTTGGGGCCCCTCTTGCCTGCGATCAGCGTCCATGCATTGAAGTATCATTCATGGTGTCTCGGGAAGACGTTCATTAACGGTGATGGGTGGAAAATGACAAAGGCAATTTTTACTATAAAACAGCAATCGATTTACGACGACATTCCTGAATACCGCTACCATTTTCCGAATAGGTATTGGAAAACGGCAAGACAATCGATCAACGATTGGATTATTTATTACGAACCGACCCGAGGAAACGGACGCGGGGCTTATTTCGCTATTGCGAGAGTTGACTCGATTGAACAGGATCCCAGGCGAGGCGATCATCACTACGCCTACGTATCCCAATATCTGGAATTTGACCAGCCTGTTCCGTTCAGGGAAGGGACGTTTTTTTACGAAAACGAACTTCGAAGTCCGGATGGCAAGTCAAACCCTTTGGCTTTTAGGAAATCGATTAGGCCGATCAGTGATTTTGAATACACTCAGATCATCGGCTCAGGATTCAATGAATTCAAAATTGATCACCACCAACCACTAGAAGTATTGAGAATCACACCTGAAGAAGAGAATGAAAACTTTAAGCGGAGGATCATTCAGGAGGTCACCAACAGACCGTTTCGTGAAATCGCTTTCTCGAGGCAAGTGAAAAAAGCATACGACAATACATGTGCCGTGACCGGACTCAAAATTCTCAATGGTGGGGGAAGGGCCGAGGTTGAAGCGGCGCATATTCGCCCGGTAAACCACAATGGACCAGATTCAGTAAGGAATGGCATCGCTTTGAGCAAAACGGTGCACTGGATGTTTGATCGCGGCTTGATATCGATCGACGACAACTTCACAGTTCTAGTAAGCGAGGGAAGCATTCCTGATTCAATGCTGGCCATGTTCGAGCATGATCGAAAGTTGCGAGAGCCCATGTCAAAGATCTATGAGCCAAATCGAAAGTACCTGAAATATCATCGTGACAACATTTTCAAGGGTTAGCAACGCCTGTTTACCGGGGATTAGTTGGTATCTGTCAGAAGACTCATATATGCCAAGTCCATTCTCACCGGACCAGATTTTCGCTGACTTTGAATATAGCCATAAATTTCCTGCAAATATGTAACATTTGGTCACAATCAGGTTGGATTGCAGGGCGTTGCGGCCATTCGTCCAGTCCGGTCGACGTGATCGTCACATGTGCCATGCGCATGACTCATGACCAAGGTCGCAAGAGCCGTAACGGTACGAATTTCCACAACGAATGCGTGTAGTCGTATAAAATTCACACAAATCATTAATGTGGATGCCCTTGTTGGACAAGTCGTGCTGTGAGGGCTTTTGATTGCAAGTTCCCTGTACCAAACCATTATCAGATGGGGTGTAGCCAAGCGGTAAGGCACCGGATTTTGATTCCGGCATACCCAGGTTCGAATCCTGGCACCCCAGCCAATCAGTTGGCAGCTCAAACTCACTGACCATCAACATCAATTGACTGATATCCACCTGAGATTCGAGGTCCGCACATGTTGATTGAAAATATGATGCTTCTGACGGGTAACGCCAACCGTCAACTCGCCCTCTCAATAGCAGATTACCTGTCCGTACCGCTCGGAAATGCGACCATCGGTCGGTTCAGCGACGGGGAGATTTCGGTGGAAATCAGCGAAAACATCCGTAACATGGATGTTTTCATCATCCAGTCGACCTGCGCTCCAACCCAGGACAATCTGATGGAACTGCTGGTCATGATCGATGCCGTCAAGCGTTCGTCAGCCGGTCGTATCACATCCGTCATACCTTATCTGGGGTACGCCAGACAGGATCGACGACCCCGCAATTCCCGCGTCCCGATCACCGCTAAGCTGGTCGCGTCCCTGATACACACCGCGGGTGCGAACCGCGTTCTCACCATGGACTTGCACGCCGACCAGATTCAGGGGTTTTTCGACATTCCGACTGACAACGTCTACGCCAGACCTGTCATCATCGGCGACCTGTGGAAACACCGTCCGGAAAACCTCACCATTGTCTCACCCGATGTCGGTGCGGTGGTGCGCGCCCGATCCATTGCCGAACAGCTTGAGGCACAGTTCGCAATCGTTGACAAACGAAGACCACGGCCCAATGTTGCCGAAGTGATGAACGTGATCGGTGACGTGGAAAATCGCACATGCGTCTTTATCGATGACATCGTTGACACCGCCAACACGCTATGCCAGGCAGCCGAAGCGCTCGCCCAAAGAGGCGCACTCGCGGTCAAGGCCTACTGCACACATCCTGTGCTGTCTGGCCAGGCAATTGAGCGAATCAGTGATTCGTGCATGGACGAACTGGTTGTATGCAATTCGATAAATCTTTCCGAAGAGGCGAAAAAATGCGATAAAATTCGCACTCTTGATGTTTCACAGCTGATCGGAGAAGCGATACGCCGGATCTACATCGGCGACTCGGTCAGTTCAATTTTTGTCGACTGATTTATCAGGTCCGCTTCAAATCTATAGATAAGGAACTTGCAGATGAGTACCAATTTCACACTCGACTTGACGCCGCGGGACGAATTCGGATCAAGCAGCAGCCGCAGGTTGCGTCGAGCCGGCCAGGTGCCGGTGGTCGTATATGGCGCGGGTAAGAGTAACGCACACTTCACAACCGATCACAACGCACTGATTCATAGTCTTGATACCGAGGCGTTCCATTCCGCGATTATCGACATCACCGAAAGCGGCAAGACACAAAGTGCCATTCTGCGGGAAGTGCAAATGCACCCGTATAAGACCCAGATCCTGCATATCGACTTGCAACGCGTCAGGGCGACCGAACAGATTAGCATCAGAGTACCGCTGCACTTTGATGGTGACGATGTCGCACCGGGCGTCAAGACGTTCGGCGGCATTTTCTCGCGTTTGATCAACGATGTCGAGATTCTGTGTCTGCCGAAAGATCTTCCTGAGTATCTGGCAGTCGATGTCAGCGAACTCGAACTGAACCAGGCTGTGCACATCTCAGATATCGTTCTTCCGGAAGGTGTCGAGCTTTCGACCGCCTATCAGGACAGCGATGATTTCGCAATTGCATCTGTGACGCCGCCGCGCGTGACCGTCGACGATCTTGATGAAGACGGAGAAGAAGAGATCGATCTGGAAGGCGAGCCAACCGAGGAGGCCGAAGCTTCAGATTCGACCGAAGATTGATTTTGTATGTCCGCCCGCGGGGCGGTGAAATCGTCAGTTTGACAGGCTACTGCTGCGCCGGCAGCGGAATAAAATGCAGACTCGGGCAATCATAGGGCTCGGCAACCCGGGCCGCCAGTACAAAGACACCCGGCACAATTGTGGATTTCGTTTCATTGAACGGCTCGCATCACAGTGTCAGGTTTCGCTCAAGCTCAATCCGCGCCTTCAATGTCATCTGGTTCGTACAAGAATCAATGAGATTGCGGTCTGGCTGGTTCAGCCCATCACATACGTCAACCGAAGCGGATCTGCGTACCGTCTCGTCACCGACTACTACGAAATCGATCCAAAGGATACTATCGTCGTTCACGACGAACTTGACCTTCCAACCGGAACCGTCCGCCTCAAGACCAAAGGAGGAGGCGGAGGGCACAATGGCATTGCAGACATCATCCAACACTGCGGTAGCAGAGAATTCCTGAGGGTCCGGATCGGAATTGGCCGGCCGCAATCCAGTGCGGCGACAGTCCCTTATGTCCTGAGCGTACCGCCGCAATCAGAGCAAGCCCTCATTGACGATGCAATTTCCGATACGTTGCGGTCTTTGGATGACATAGTGACGGGAAAGTTGGCAATCGCAATGAATCGTCTGCACAGCCGTCCATCGGGCGGCGACGAAACGACCTGCACTGACGCTAGTCACTGACTGCACGCCGGGAGAATCGGAAGAATGGGATTTCGGTGCGGAATCATAGGCGTGCCGAATTCCGGCAAGTCGACGCTGTTCAACGCGCTGACCGGCTCAACTGTCCCGGCGGAAAACTTTCCATTCTGCACCATTGACCCCAATGTCGGAACAGCCGCGGTACCGGATGACCGACTGCAGGCGATCGCCGATACCGTCGGCGTTCCCACCGTCATCCCCGCTGTCATCGAGTTCGTTGACATCGCAGGTCTCGTCGAAGGCGCATCCCGCGGGGAGGGGCTCGGTAACCGGTTTCTCGCACATATCCGAGAAATGGACCTGATTGCGCATGTTGTCGGCGCGTTCGTCCGCGATAGGCGATGGCAGTCGGACATTGATGTGATCAGTCTGGAACTTATGCTTGCGGATCTTGAAACTGTGGAAAAGGCCGCGGACAAGGCGATCAGACGCTCTCGTACCGGAGACCGCAAACAGGCGAGACTTGCTGATGTTCTCGGCCGAATTGCAGTCGGGCTTGAAGGCGAAGTAGCCGTCCGTGATCAGATGCTTGAAGAGCATGACCGGCAGACGATCGGACATCTTTCCCTACTGACCGAAAAACCCAGCTTTCATGTACTGAATGTGTCCGAAAGTCAATTGGCAGAGCAGGATTTTGCACGGATACCTGAATTGAAAACACCTGTCATTTCAGTCTGTGCGAAGTTGGAGTTCGAACTCTCGCAGCTATCGCTGCAGGAACAGAATGCATTTCGCGAGGAACTCGGAATAAAGGGGTCAGCACTCTCCGATGTAGTCGCGTGCGGCTACGGGGCATTGGGACTGAGGACCTTTTTTACCTTCAATGAAAATGAAGTCCGTGCCTGGGTGATTGCGAAGGGGACTACGGCACAACAGGCTGCCGGCAAGATTCACGATGATATGAAGCGGGGATTTATTCGGGCGGAAGTCATGTCATGCGAGGACCTGATCTCACATGGCAGCGAGCACTCGGTTAAAATGGCAGGTAAGGTACGAATTGAAGGTAAATCATACGAACCGGAAGAAGGCGAAATCATTCGAATTCGATTCAATAGTTGACTCCGACCGATCCATCTGCTGCCCATCCCGATGCATTACGCGCAGCCATAGGTAATGCGAATCGGCTTGATGAATCGAACATAGTACATAACCTTCAACGCCGCCGTATCCTATCCCCCGATCAAGGTGCGCTCGCGCGGAAGAATTCTTTCGAAATAGTGCGTTCTATCCGCTCGGAGAGGAAATTCGGTGCGGTGTCCAGGTTTCTCACCGAGTACGGTCTGTCCTCTGCCGAGGGGGTCAGACTGATGTGCCTGGCCGAAGCGCTGCTTAGAGTGCCGGATAACGCAACAATCGATACCTTGATCAGGGATCGGATCTGCGCAGGTGACTGGAAGTACCATATCGGGAAGTCGGATTCCGCCATAGTCAATTTGTCGACCAGAGCCCTTGAACTGACCGCGGCTATAGTTGATCAACACGGCCATTCAGAAACCGACGGAGCACTGAGGTCCAAACTGCAGAAGCTTGTGGTGCCTGCCGTTCGTTTATGCGCCACCCGCATCACCCGGTTCAGCGCGAGCCAGTTCATTCTGGGCACAACGATTCACAAAGCCCTGGCCCGCAGCAGCAAGCGGACACGCCAAGGCTACCGTTACTCGTATGACATGCTGGGAGAAGCTGCAATGACATCCAAAGACGCCCAGCGCTACAGGGATGCCTACAGCGAAGCGATCCGGCTTCTCTCACGTCGTAGTCAGACCAGTGACATCAGGGACAATCCAGGAATTTCGGTCAAGCTCTCTGCACTGACCCCGAGATTCCAATGTTCCCAAAGCAGTCTCGTGCTGCAATCACTGACAGATTCAGTCCTGGAGCTTGTGCGTCTTGCCAAAGATGCGAATATGGGCCTGAACATTGATGCTGAGGAAGTGGATAAACTCGACCTGACATTGGATGTGATCGAACGGGTACTGCAAAGCGAGTTGTTGAAGGACTTCAACGGCTTCGGTGTGGTTGTACAGGCATACTGCTTGCACGCCAGTGAGATGATCGAATGGTTGCATGCGCTCGCAGAACGGTACGACCGTCGAATCATGGTGCGGTTGGTCAAAGGTGCATACTGGGACACCGAAATCAAGCACGCCCAGGTTCTCGGAGTCGAATCGTTTCCTGTATTCACGAGAAAATGTTCCACTGACGTATCCTTTCTCGCCTGCGCAAAGCGACTGCTGGAACTGAACGATCGCATTTACCCGCAATTTGCGACGCACAACGTACATTCGATCTGCTCCATCATGGCGATGGTGGGAAAGCATCAGCGGTTCGAGTTCCAGCGACTGCACGGAATGGGTGAGGAAATCCACCGGGTCGGGCGGAAACTGTTCCGCTATCCATGCAGAATCTACGCACCGGTCGGCGCACACGAGGATTTGCTTGCGTATCTGGTCAGAAGGATTCTCGAAAACGGTGTCAACAGTTCGTTTGTCAATCAGATTGCGGATTCAGGCGTTGCGATCGAGACGATCGTGTCCGACCCGACAGATGCTGTCAGCAAACTCGAACATGCCATTGTGAATCCGAGTATCGACCAACCATCACAGCTGTTCGCACCCGATCGAATCAACTCCAGGGGCATTGACTTGGAAAGACGTTCCGAACTCGAGGCGCTCTACGACGGAATATCGCGATTTTCAGAGGTCAGATGGAGTGCAAAGCCAGGTCTGTCGACCACATCGGCGGACAGTACAGCAATACAAGCACGCAATCCTGCGCGCCCTGATGATGTTGTAGGCACGGTCATCGAGACGTCTATTGACTCGATAGGCGATCTCATCTTGCAGGCACGAAACGGATTTCAGTCGTGGCACGCTGCATTGGCCGCGACTCGGGCCGAGGCATTGAACAGGCTCGCCGATCTCTACGAAGCCAGCGCACATGAACTGATCGCTCTCATGATTCGAGAGACTGGCAAGACCGTTTCGGACAGCATCGCGGAATTGAGAGAAGCAGTCGATTTTTGCCGATATTACGCGAATGAGGCCATGCGGCTCGAAAGTATTGCAAGCAGTGATGCCAGAGGCATTATCGTCTGCATCTCGCCCTGGAACTTCCCACTGGCGATTTTCACGGGCCAGATAACAGCCGCTCTGGCAGCTGGCAACTCCGTGCTTGCAAAACCAGCCGAACAATCCGCACTTACAGCGTCTGTTGCGGTCGATCTGATGCATCAGGTCGGCATACCGGAAAATGTCATACAACTGGTGCCGGGGAATGGAGAGACGGTCGGTGCCGCACTCGTTGGCGACAGTCGGGTTGACGGAATCTGCTTCACCGGCTCAACACAAACAGCCCGGCTGATATTGAAAACCATGACTGAAAGCGGAAACTCACAAGCCCCGTTCATTGCCGAGACCGGCGGGCTCAATGCAATGATCGTAGATTCCACCGCGCTGCCTGAGCAGGCCGTACGCGACATCATTGCCTCGGCTTTCGCAAGTTGCGGACAACGCTGTTCGGCCCTGCGCATGCTCTATGTACAGAAGGATATTGCGGACCGCCTTCTTGACATGCTGTTTGGCGCAATGGATGAGTTGAGGGTCGGTGATCCCTGGTTTGTGTCGACCGATGTCGGACCAGCCATTGATGAGGAAGCTCAACAGGCGCTTCTGAGCTATTGCAAGTCCATGACTGACGCGGGACATCTTATGCATCAGACATCTATTGCGAAACAATCACCCGGGTCTTTCGTGCCCCCTACCGCATTTCGGGTATCAGGAATCGAACAGCTCGAGGATGAGGTGTTTGGTCCGATTCTGCACATCGCCACTTTCGATTCGGCTGACATTCCCATGATCCTGCAGTCCGTAAACGCCCGGGGATACGGACTTACATTTGGTCTGCATACCAGGATTGAGGAAAGAGCCGAGACAATTTCCACTAATGTGGATGCTGGCAACATTTACGTCAACAGAAATCAGATCGGTGCAGTAGTCGGGTCACAGCCATTCGGTGGGCGGGGACTGTCCGGTACAGGGCCTAAGGCAGGTGGCCCGTACTATGTCTCGAGAATGCGCGACTTCGGGCAATCTGACAATGGAGGGCGAATCGGGTGCGAAGCAGACCGCAGCGACCTCAGAGCACTGCTTGAGATGGTGGCGATGAGGCAGTCTGGCTGGATTAGCGAGCCTGACCGCTTTGACAGGCTCAACTCGGTTCTCGGCAATAGATCAGACCTCGTGCGATGCATTGAATTCGCCAATCGGCATACGCCGCCGCTCCAGGAGTTGGATGGACCGACCGGTGAGCTCAATCATCTGCGCCTCGGTCCCAAGGGAGTTTTCATCTGTATTGGATCAATCGAGCATGTACTGCATGCTCTTTTGGCCGGCAACGCCGTCTTGGCCGTGAGAATCGACGATGCGTTGCTTGGAAAGTTACTGGAATCCGACTTGCCTGTGGTGTCAAGTGATGTCTTGCCTGACAAGAACACGTTGACGTATTCCGAACATTTGGCCGGTGTCGCGGTCGGCAACTGTTGCGCTGAACTTAAGCGGAAACTGCGAATTGAACTGGCTGCACGCCTAGGACCAATTATCGGTCTCGTCACAGAGCGGAATGTCCCGTGGCAGTTCTGCTTCGAAAAATCAATCTGCACAGACATCACTGCCGGAGGCGGCAACGCCAGACTGCTTGTTGAATCTACCGACGCTCATCCGAATTCCAAATCGGAGACTCACCCGATCCGGGCCACATAAATTCCAGTCTTCGTTTCGACTCACTGCATGAGTCCACAGCGAGGCTTCGCCGGTATCAAGAAATATATCGGGCACTCTTGTCAGCAGTCTAGCTCGTTCCTCATAAGTGACCGAATGGACTGCAGACAGTTCTTGTCGCAACTCGCGCACATTAATCTGCTGAACCTCACGCCGCTGATGATGGCCTGTCTGAGTTTCAATTACGCATTCCTCAACTGTTTCGACTTGATATCGACCGACAAATGCACGCCACAAACCAACCCGATGACATTCCAGGATTACATTTGTATCTACCAAAACAGAAGGTGGTCGTTGCATTGTCGCAACTCAAAATTGAACGGGAGATTCAATTCCGTGTGCCGTGAACAAATCTGACAAATCTTCGATCGTCAGTCCAAGAATTTTGGCAACGCGACGTGCGGATATCAATCCTTGTTCGATGGCTAAGTTCAGAACTTTCATGAAGGGCGCCGAAAACAAGGCGGGCACGTCCCCTGAATCGGTCTGTCGACCATTATTACGCAACGCAACCGCAGGTAGCGAACGAGCCACGGACTGACTCAATTCCTTCAGTGCAACCAAGCGCCGGCGAAGTGCTGAGGATGTCACGTGAAAGTCATCCGCAACTTTGTTCAACCGCAATATAAGATCACTCTCAGATAGAATCGACCAACTACCGTAGCGACGTAAAGTCGCTGCTGGCATCAGCATGGCTGTCGCAAAGTTATTTGCCAGTTGTTCAGCGCGGCGGTCACTACTTCCTGAAGATTCCTTAGCATGATTCGGCGGCATTGACTCCCACGTTAGTTTGTGAAATAACTCATGTGCGAGATTGAAGTGACGGCGGGCTTCCGAATCGCATCAATTACTGCGAGCAGAAGACAGTGCTTGTGCGGGCGCTTGTCCGAACGCTGACCGCTAGCGTTCATATTTCTGATTTCTTGCTTGAAATTGGTCATGTGCGCACGAATTGACAATGAAAAAGTGAAGTAAAATAACAACTTGAGATAGTTGATTTTTACCTCAATTCAATCGAATTCCATCCTTAAGCGATTACTTCAAAATTACCGATCGTTAGGTACGCTTCGGTTGGAACGACGGAATCATTGCGTAACTTGCAATTGACACGATACAGCAGGCACGACCATCCGCCTCGTTAGACCTTTCCCTGAAATACATTCTCAGGCATGAACAATAGTGATCAGATACTGAACCAACATTGCCGCATGTGCGTCAGCAAAGAAATGACGGCTACTGTGGTCGGGAAATTCTAGAGGGGCAAATGACAGGTACGAAAAGAGCATGAAAACTCAATACGACATGATTGTAATTGGTGCCGGGAGTGGTGGGATTGCCGCCGCGCGCCGGGCGAGCGAATACGGTGCGAGATGCGCCGTAATCGAAAACAAGAAACTTGGAGGCACCTGTGTCAATGTCGGCTGCGTACCGAAAAAGGTGATGTGGACGACCTCCAGAATTGCGGAAATGCTGGAAGATGCACCGGATTACGGTTTCCGTATCGAAAACAGAGGCTTTGAATGGGCGACAATCAAACGCGCCCGTGATGAATACATCGCTCGCCTGAACAGCATCTATGCCGGCAATCTTGACAAGGCAAACGTCGATACGGTATTCGGCACCGCTCGATTCGACTCTGCGAATTCTATCGAAGTCAACGGCACTACCTACCATGCTCCTCATATCCTGATTGCTGCCGGCGGGCAGCCGACGGTTCCCGACGTGCCCGGATCGGAACTAGCCATTACGAGCGATGGATTTTTTGAAATGGAAGATCTCCCGAGAAAAGTTGTGATCAATGGAGCCGGCTACATCGCAACTGAGTTCGCAGGAATGCTGAATGGATTGGGTAGTGAGGTTGTGATGGTTCTAAGGAAAGACCAGCTGCTGAGAGGATTTGATTCATCAATGACATCTGTCGTCACCTCACAGATGAAGCGAAGCGGCATCAAGATTCTCACCAATACCGCAATTTCTTCGCTAAGGCAAGAAGCGTCAGGATTGGCTGTCGAGCTCAATGACGGGACATCAATCGTTGACGTTGACAAGTTTATTTTCGCTATCGGCCGCAAACCGTGCACACAGGGACTCGGCCTGGAAAACACTGACGTCCGACTCAATTCGCGCGGATATATCGAAACCGATCAATATCAGAACTCCGCACAGCAAGGTGTCTACGCGGTCGGTGACGTAACCGGACGAGTTGCGCTCACGCCCGTGGCCATTGCTGCAGGCAGAAAACTATCCGACCGTCTATTCGGAGGGGTGACCAACGCGCACCTTGACTATGACAATATACCCTCGGTCATTTTCAGTCACCCGCCCATCGGGACTGTCGGTCTGAGTGAGCAGGCCGCACGTGCCCAATATGGAGATGATGTCAGGATATACATCAGTGAATTCCAGAACATGTACTATCAGGTTACCCGTCGCAGTTCCCCGACACTAATGAAGCTGATAACGACGGGATCCGATGAGAAGATAATTGGCTGCCATGTTGTCGGAGATTTTGCCGATGAGATCATTCAGGGTTTTTCGGTTGCGGTCAAGATGGGCGCACGTAAGCAAGACTTTGACAACACTGTGGCCATACATCCGACGGCTTCGGAAGAGTTGGTCACATTGAGATAAGCAAGATTATTGTGCAAGTGCTGCTTGATTCAGGGGTAAAGAATAATGACTAACCAAACCAAGTCTCAATTTGAAAACATTCAATCCGATGTGGTACTGGCCAAGGCTGTACTGAAAGCCTCAAAACAATTGGGACTGAAGCAGCAGGATCTGGCCAGAGTATTGGGGGTTCATCGAACATCCATCGGCCGACTCAATCAAAACCCTCGATTGGACCCGACCTCCAAACAGGGTGAACTGGCATTGATCCTGATACGGGTAGCCCAAGCATTATTCGCATTGACGGGCGGCGATGAAGTGTGGATGAGGCGCTTCATGCATTCCCCCAACAGCATGACAAACGGAATTCCTGCAAAGCAGATTGAGACTGTACAAGGTCTGACTGCTGTTCTTCGGTACGTTGATGCAATCAGAGAAAAAATATGACGATTTGGCACAAGTGTGATGGAGAAAAGCAGTTTCAATGACCCGCGCCATCGCTCTGTTGGTACTTCCAGTCAATGCACTCAAGCAAAGACAACGAGCCTATCGGTTAAAGCCAGATCGATGAGCCCACCCGGTCATTCGGATTTCCAACCCAGCCATCAGCGCATACATGCCGATGCCTTCGACCGCCAGCGCGATAAGGCAGGCAAATACCAACGGCACCTCAAAATTCGCCTGGGCTGTTAGCATCATATGACCGATACCTGAGTTCGCGGCAATGGTTTCTGACAGTACCGAGCCGATGAAGGCGAGTGTGATGGCGACTTTGAGAGCGCCGAAAAAGTATGGCAATGAACGCGGGATGCCTACCTTGGTCATGATGTCCAGCTTCTTGGCTCCGAGCGCACGCAGAACATCTTCCATTTCAGGTTCAATGGTTGCCAGACCCGTCGCAACGTTCACAACGATCGGAAAGAATGAGATCAAAAATGCCGTCAGCACCGCTGGCAGCCAGCCCGCGCCAAACCACAATACTAGAATGGGGACAACTGCGATTTTCGGGATTGAATTGAATCCAATCATCAGCGGATAAAGGCCCGAGTAGATTCGTTTGTCCCATCCGATAAACAGCCCCAACATCAATCCGAACACGATCGCCAGTCCAAACCCAGCGAGTGTCGTCCACAACGTCTGGATGGAATTCCACCACAGGGCATCCGAAAACTCATACATCGCATATGTGATGTGGGTAGGTGCAGGGAGAATGTAGTACGGAATTCCAAATAATCGAACCGTAGCCTCCCAAATCAGGAAAAGCCCGATGGTACAAAGCCAAGGTGACAACTTGACCCAATCAATTTGAATGCCGTTTGATTCGGAACGATTTAGCATCTGAGTCTAACTGCGTGCTTCGGCTATGTGGCCACGCAATTCCTGGGTAAGGTCCGAAAATTCCTTTTCATAGGTCACTTCGATCGAACGCGGCCTTGGAATCGGTACCTCGCGCGAGACGATGATTCGTCCAGGCCTTGCGCTCATCACATAAACCGTGTCAGCCAAAAATACTGCCTCTCGCAGATCATGGGTAACCAGGATGGTGGTAAACTGCTTTTGCAGATGAAGGTCGCGGATGACGCACCAAAGCTCCTCTCGGGTAAATGCATCCAATGCCGCAAACGGCTCATCCAGCATCAACAATTGCGGGTCGTGGATCAATGCCCGACAAAGCGACGCTCTTTGCTGCATGCCACCGGACAGCTGCCAGGGATACTGGCCGCCCGCGCCGTCCAGACCCACCGACGCCAGCAGTTCGTCCGCCATCCGACGATAACTGGCGCGGTTTGTCCTGATTTTCTTTCGGTGAGGGTTGACAACCTCCATCGGAAGAAGCACGTTGTCACGGGTGAGCCGCCACGGCAGCATCACCGGGTTCTGGAACGCCATTCCAGCGATGGAGACAGGACCTTCGACCTGTCTGCCATCAAGACGTACCTCGCCTGTTGACGGAAAATGCAAACCGGTTGCCAACTTCATCAGCGTGGACTTGCCACAGCCTGACGGACCGACTACCGCTATAAACTCTCCCTGATTGACCTGCAAATTGAGGTGCTCGACCGCCAATGTGCTCTCATTTCCGGATTGAGCGCTGTAGCGAAGCGAGACATCCTCAATTTCAACAAACGCATTCAATGTGATTATTGAACCATTCTGTTTTCCGCTGCAGGCAGAAAGCTTCCATCAAAAATGTCCGCCCCGTTCGGTCGAGCCGTGAAATCATAGGTCAGGGCGATCTGGTCAATCGATCGTTCAAGTCGGTCCATGTCGACCCCGCCGATGCCATTCTGACGCACCTCATCAGTCACAATGTTCTGATCAAGCGCCATCTGCAACCGCTCCAGCTCAACTTCTTCTCGGGCCACATCGTTGTGATTGATGACATGCTTGACAGCACTTGCCGGGTCAGCGATCGTCGCCTGAAATCCTTTTATTGTTGCGCGCAGAAATCCTTTTACAGCATCGGGGTTCGACTTTGCGAATTCAGGATTGACAATAATTACATTGCCATAAAGGTCGAGTCCGTAATTCCGCATCAGCAACACTGAAATGTCGTCCTCGGGTACCGCATTGGCCTTCAAGTTGATGAACGATGAGAACGAATAGCCGGTAATTGCATGAACGCTGCCTTGGGCAAGCATCGGCTCGCGCACTGGAAATCCTACGTTCTCGATGGTCACTTTGCTGGCGTCGATATCATTGGCTTTGACGAACGCTTTCCATTGAGCATAGGCGCCATCAGGAGCTGGCGCGCCAAGTATCTTGCCTTCGAGATCTTTCGGAGCATTCACACCAAGTGACTTGCGACCGACAACCGCAAACGGCGGGGCATTGTAGATCATGAATATCGCCATGACAGGCAAATCCGGGTTTTTATCGCGAAACTTTATCAGAGAGTTGATGTCTGAGTTCCCCATCTGATAGGTGCCGGATGCAACGCGTGGAATCGCATCAAGAGAGCCTTTTCCGGTGTCCATCTGAACATCAAGACCTTCGGCTTTATAAAGGCCTGTATCCCAAGCCAGAAGCAGTGGCGCGGCTGGCCCTTCCCACTTCCAGTCATTGGCAAACTTAATTGAGGTTTCCGCTACTGCAACACCACAGAAAAATAATGCGAGTATCGGTACTAGGACTAACTTTTTCATAATTTCTTTCTAATTTTATTGACTGATTGTTCAAACCCGAATTCAAGTTGAACTGCTGAGTGAATTTTACCCAATAACTTCGGTAATGTAGTTTAAATGTTCGCAATGACGCGACTGAACAAGTTCGACCATTGAGACGCAAACCAGCCAGGAAAAGTCACAAAGCTTCGCGAACAGCGGCAATGACTGCAGCCGTCTCAGGTCTTTTGCGATGCCAGATGAAAAATGACTCGGCTGCCTGCTCCACCAGCATTCCCAAACCATCACTGGTCAGCTTCGCGCCACATTGTTTCGCTAACTTTTGAAATTGCGTCTGCGCTCGACCGTACATCATGTCATATGCCAGGCACGCATTCGTAAATGTGCCCGACGGCAGGTCAGGCGCATCGTGTGTCAGTCCACTGGATGTGGCATTGATGACAATCTCGTAAGAGTGACTTGGAATGTCGTCCAGTCCACCGCCCGAAATCGGGCCTATTTCAGAAAATTGCCGGACCAGGTCAATGGCCTTGTCCTTTGTTCTATTCGCGACAAACAAGTGTTCGGGTTTCGCCGACAGGATTTCGCCGGCTACGCCGCGGGCCGCTCCGCCAGCACCGACAATCAGAATTCTTGCAGCATCCATGCTGACTCCAAGATTGTGCTGAATATCTGTGACAAGCCCGATGCCATCGGTGTTGTCCCCGCTTATCGTGTCCCCGAGTGATAATGTGTTGACCGCGCCGGCAAGACGTGCACGGTCACTGAGTTCATCCGCCAGTTTCCACGCATTGAGCTTGAAAGGGACTGTGACGTTGAGACCTTGTCCACCGCCTGCGTAAAATCCGCTGACCGCCTGCTCAAAACCCCCTATGTCAACATGGACCGCACGATATTCGAGTGCGATGTCAAACTGCTGTGCAAACAAGTTATGAACCATCGGGGATTTACTGTGCCCGATCGGATTGCCGAACACTGCATACAAAGACCTCCGTGGTCCAAAATCGAAGATGTCAGTCATCGGTAAATACTGAATTGGTCTGAATTGACTATTAGTCGGTCCGACAGGTTTCAGCCAAGAGTTATACGACAACTGGAAAGCTGCTCGCGGCAAAACCGCAACCGAGCGCTTTGTGCTGGATGGGTTGCGGGCACTTCGACCGAGCAGTACATCTTCTCAGACCAACCCGCCTTGAATGCCTGAGGTTCACTGCGTTGAATCAGCCGCGAGTCGATCGTTGTCCGGATCATAAGGCGGTCTGTCCAGTATTCCAGCTGGGAATCTGTGTCCGATGATTTCCACTTCCAAGGACTGTCCGAAGGGCTCACATCTGCCGTCCAGGTACGCAAGCGCCAGTGAAAGTCCGGTACGGTGGCCGAAGGCTGCGGACGTCACAATTCCAATCACCTTGTCGTCCGCAAAAAGAGGATGAAGATAAAACGGGTCAATGTCTCCATCCGAATCAATCTGCAGCAACTCCATTCGCCAGCAGTCTTCTCGCTGGTGCCGACGAAGCATCGCATCGCGGCCGATGAACTGCCTGTTTTCGGTTCTTACAAGATGTCCAAGACCTGATTCGAGTGGTGTTCGCTCCGTAGTCAGATCCATACCCCACGCCCGATACCCTTTCTCGAGTCTCATCGCGTCAATCGCAAAAGCGCCAAAATATCCGATTCCAAAATTTCGCCCTGCCTCAGTGAGCGCGGAAAAGATAGCCAGCGCGTCCGATCGGTGAACATGCAATTCCCACCCTGACTCTCCCGCATACGACATTCGAATCGCCAATAGCTTTCGTTTTCTGATTTCCAGCATTCTTCCAGTCAGCCAGGGAAACCCATCCACAGACAGATCATCCGAGGTCAGTTCGTCGAGCAACTTTGCGGATGCCGGACCCATAAGTCCGATGACGCAGTAGTCTGATGTTTGCGACTCAACCCTGACATCCAATCCACGGGCACGACTGCGAAGCAATTCGAAGTCATGACGCAAAGCGGCGGCGGCAGACGTCAGGTAATAGTGATTCCTCGACTTTCGAAGTACCGTAAACTCGGAAAGTACACCGCCGGATCGACTCAATACGTGGATGAGGCCGACTCGACCATCACTCTGCGGCGGCCGGTTCGCACCAAGCGTATCTAAAAATCCATGTGCGTCGCCACCCGTCAGTGAAAACTTGCTCAAAGCCGTCATATCACATATGCCGACGCGTTCGGCAACAGTGCGGCACTCGCTGGCCACGGCATCAAACCAGTTGGTTCTGCGGAAACTGTCGTTGGTGTGTTCTCGATTGCGTTCAGATCCAAACCAGTTCGGCCGCTCCCAACCGCAGGCAGCGCCGAACACCGCGCCGGTACATTCAAGCGGTGCATGAAACTCTGACTTCAGGCAAGGACGGCCCGCCGGTCGTTCCTCCCGCGGATAATGCACCGCAAATTGATGGGCAAAACTTTCTTTCGCCTTCGCCACCCGATATCGGCGATCAGCATATTCACCGAAACGCCTTGAATCAACCGCAATCGGATCCATAGGAGGCTCACCGCCAACGATCCACTGCGCGAGAAAGCGACCTGCGCCACCGCCCTCCATGACCCCCATTGAGGAGCCTGTGAGCAGCCAGGCATTGCGCAATCCGAAAGCAGGCCCGATCAGGGGATTGGCATCCGGGGTGAAGGTGATCGGGCCATTGACGACATTCCTGATTCCAGCCAACCCGAATGACGGTATCCTAGCGGATGCTGACTGGACAATGGTCTCCACCCGGTCGAAGTCAGGCGGCAGCAGGTCGGCACCGAAATGGTCCGGTATCCCGTCAACTGACCAGGGCTGCGCGTCGCGTTCGTACGGGCCGAAAATGAGCCCGTCCCGTTCCTGTCGGATATACCAGCTCTCTTCAGGGTCACGGATAATCGGTAAAGCCCGCTGCAGTGTCGCGACCTCATGCATCGATTCGGTGACAAAATACTGATGGAGAACCGGAACAACAGGAAGATCGACACCCAACATGTCTCCGATCTCGCGACACCAGGTGCCAGCTGCGTTGATCACATGCTCACACAGTATTTCCCGGTTCGGAGTGATTACCCGCCATTCACCACTGAAGGTCGATTCGATCTCGACAACCGGATCGTTACGATAGATCAGCGCCCCCTGCGCCCGGGCTCCGGAGGCAAGCGCTTGGGTGGCCTGGCTGGGATCGACGTTGCCATCTCCAGGCTCGTAAATTCCGCCAATCAACCCGTCAATATTGGCCAGCGGGTGCAACTCGCTCACTTCGTCCGGCGTAACAATATGGAATTCATGGCCGACAAACTGGCCGATTCCCTGAACGTGGCGAAACTCATCCATACGATCGGCGCTGCGGGTAATCCTCAATGCGCCTGTTTTGCGGAAACCAGCACTCAGTCCTGTTTCCTGCTCAAGTTCCAGACTGTATTGACGGATACTGTCGGCTCGCATCTGCATGATTGTGGCATTGTGGGCGAAGTGCGTACACAGGCCTGCCGCATGCCAGGTAGAGCCATGTGTGAGATCGCGTCTTTCCAGCAAGACCGAGTCTGTCCAGCCCAGTTTGGCGAGATGATACAGAACCGACACGCCCATGATTCCACCGCCAATGACAACTGTTCTTGCAGATGATGTCACCGCTCTCATCCTCTCATTCGCATGCCGTCGGGGTCGTACGGCGCTTCAGGACAAACACGCGCGACATGGCTGACTCCGGCGATTTCAATCGTGACAACCCGGTCGTGGATTTGCGCCAGTGATTCATCAGGCCCGCAACGAATCAACGCAAATGAAAGCAACTTGCCGGTCCTCGGTCCATATCCTCCTGAAGTCGTGAGACCGATCATCTCATCTTCAACGACAACTGGCTCATCATGCAACAGCAACGGACGCTCACCGGATTCGATCAGGACCTCCAACAGAACCAGACGCTGACGCAGTCCTGCATGAATCTGCCTCTGAAGCGCTTCCCGCCCCAAGAAATCGGACTTTTGCATGTTGACAGCGTGAACCAGTCCGGCTTCGAGCGGCGTCACATCGGGCCCCCAATCATGTCCCCAATGCCCAAATCTCTTTTCCAGCCGACAGCCATCGACTGCCAGAAGTCCGAGTTGCCCGATTCCCAAGTCACGGCCGGCAGCCAAAAACCTCTCATAAACCTGTGCCGCGAATTCGCGCCCAACATAGATTTCCCACCCAAGTTCGCCGACATAGCTGCGTCGAAGGGCGGCGACGGGAGTGTCGGCAATTCTCATATGGCGACTGGTGCCGAATCTGAATGATTCACCTGAGCAATCCTCATCTGTCACACACTCCATAAGCTTCCGGGATTGTGGGCCCATGACGCCGATCACTGCTTCGGTGGTTGTCACGTCGTCCATTGATACCGATGGATATCCTTTCAGCATACGTCGCATGCGTCTAAGGTCCCGATAGCGTATCGCGGCTGCTGATATGATTCGGAAATGATCCTCATCATGTCGCAAAACCGTCACATCGGCCTCGATTCCGCCACGCTCATTGAGCATGACGGTATAACGCGATCCACCCGGTTTGATGTCGACATCGGCAGCACAGAGAAACTGCAATGCATCCACACTGCCAGCCCCCCTCAGTTCGATCTTTGTGAATGGGGTGAAGTCTGTCAGCGTCACTGCGTCTTTCATCTGCCGCGCCTCGCGGGCGACATATCTCCACCACGGTTGTTCCGAGTAGGTATGAATGAGCTTTTCTTCCTGTCGGCTGTGCGCGAACCACAACGGACGCTCCCAACCGGCCATGGAACCGAAAACCGCACCCTTTCCCTGCAACAGCCCATGCAACGGCGTGCATCGCATATCCCTGCCATATTGCGGCTGCTTCAATGGCCAGTGCATCGCGAACTGATCGTTGACAGCCTCGCGCATGCGCTGCTTGAGAAAATGCGGTTCAGACCATCTCGGGTCGGCACGTGCAACATCAACTTCCCAAAGATCGTAAGGCGGAGCGCCGTCCAGTATCCACCGGGCAAGCGCATGACCGACACCGGCTGACGACATCACACCGACAGAATTGAATCCGGCGGCGACATAAAATCCCGCAACTTGTGCAGATTCTCCGATCATCGGTCGGGTGTCCGGGGTAAAGCTCTCCGGCCCGTTCATGAATGTGTGAACACCTGTGCTGCCGAGCGCAGGGACCCGGTTCAAGCCCGCACTCATGATCGGTTCGAAATGACTCCAATCCTCATCGAACATGACAAACGGAATGTGAGGTCCGGATGAATCCGGATTCCATGTCTTGGCGTTGCGCTCAAATCCTCCCAACACCAACTTGCCTGTATCACCCTTGAGATAGATGTCGGAATCAAGATCCCGGATCACAGGAACCGGGTCGGGCAGGCAATTCATCGTCTCAGTGACAATGTACATATGCTCAACCGCCTGCAACGGCACCCGTACGCCGGCTGTTGCGGCCAGTTCCCTGGACCACAGACCAGCACACAGAACGACCCGGTCCGCAAAATACCGACGACCATCCTCGAGCACGACTCCCTTGACTGCGTCGTGCTCAACGATGAACTTATCAACGCCGCAACTGTCCTCGATTGTGACACCTCGACTCTTGGCACCGATCGCATAGGCAGAACACAGATCGACAGGCGATACCTGTGCATCTTCGCCAACCCACATTGCACCGGTCAGATCGTCGGCACGGATGAAGTCGATCGCGCGGGACAATTCTGAAGGACTGACAATCTGGGTGTCAAGACCTACCGCGGTGCCAACAGCACAGATTCTTCTCAACTCAGTCAGGCGTTCGGCTGTCTGCACCAGCCAATATCCGCCGGTGCGTCGGTAGCCGATCGACTGGCCGGTTTCCTGCTCAAGCCGCGGAAAAAGTTCTACCGCATGCATCGCTAGACGTGTCATGTTCAGCGACGAACGAAGCGGCCCGACAATGCCTGCCGCGTGCCAGCTTGTCCCACTGCCAATCTGATTTTTCTCAAACAGGCGAACAGAATGCTGTTTTTGCGCACCCAGATGATAGGCAACCGAAAGTCCAACGGCACCACCACCAACAATGATGACATCCTCTCGATTGCTCATCACGGACAGGAACGTGAGAAAAAGACCTGATTCACCTGGGACCAATCGTTGCGGTTGGTAAGTATGGAGTCAGTTCGATGTCCTTGAGTCCCTGAAAACTTCTGGATCATTGTCAAGTACTGGTACGTGTGGGGGACCTTCAACGGACTGCGAACAAATCGATCTCATTTTATTTCAATATCTCGATTCCATTTTCAAACTTCACTGCACCGGTCTCTTTATCCAACCCATGAATCCGCGCGGCATCGTTTATTTTCTCTCAGCAGACCGCCGCGGTCCAAACATCAAGCCTGGTATCGTCGCTTGTTGCAGCCGATCATCAAAAAGTCTGGTCCTGTCCTTCGTGATAAATTACGCAACCCAAATCCGCGCCACCTTGCTTCCGTGGCAGGCCAGTCCTTTGAATCTGATAATATTACCGACTACGCGGATACACCACTTTTTGTTTTGCCGCAATTGACGAACACCGTTCGAAAATGCCTCGCAAGCGGTGGTGAGATTCGTTGAATAATCGGGGCCAGATTGGCGAAGTCATAAGTCCAGGAAGTTCTAAAGATCAGACATGCAGCCCTCCCGTCCAGTATTTTTTTCGCATGGTTTTCGCCCATTTTTTCTTTTCGCCGCGTTATGGGCCCTGCTCAGCATGATGCTGTGGATTCTGATGCTTCTGGACTTCGTTACACTGCCGATTGCCGTTGACCCGATTTCCTGGCACGCTCATGAAGCATTGTTTGGCTACCTCAGCGCTGTTCTCGCTGGTTTTTTGCTGACCGCTGTTCCGAACTGGACTGACCGGCCACCGCTTGACGCCCGGATATTGCTGCTCCTGTTCCTATTGTGGATTCTAGGTCGAGTTGCAGTTCTGTTCGGAAGTTTTCTCCCGACTGTCTGGATTGGCGTATTTGACCTTTCATTTCTTCTAATGCTTGCACTCCTTATACTACGTGAAATTGGCGCAGCAAGAAATTGGAGAAATCTACCCGTAGTCGCCATCGTTGGCGTGCTTCTCGCAGGCAACGCGGTGTTTCACATTGAGGCGGCAAATGACGCGTGCCCGGTATCGGGTTACGGAACACGAATCGGAGTTGGCGCAGCAGTAATGATGATTACACTGATTGGGGGAAGAATTGTGCCGGCGTTTACGGGAAACTGGCTGAAGCAGCACAATAAAATTGCAATTCCGGCAAGTTTCGGCTGGTTCGACATGTTGGCGCTTGCAACAACATTGATTGGACTGGTGGTTTGGATTGGCAGCCCTGCATCCGCGGTGACAGGGGTATTGCTGCTTGTTGCCGGGTTCATTCAAACCGTACGGCTGATTCGATGGAGGGGATTTGCAGCCGCGAGTGAGGCTTTGGTCTGGATTCTGCACGCAGGTTATGCGTTCGTTCCGCTTGGCATGCTGGCAATAGGATTTGTGCTACTGCAACAAAAGCACCAAGCCCTCGCGTCAGTTCAGCATCTGTGGATGGCCGGAGCGATTGGGGTCATGACACTCGCAGTCATGACTCGGGCCACGTTAGGGCATACCGGACGGCAACTCACTGCAAATTCCGCAACCATCATTGTTTACCTGCTCGTGATCGTTTCCGTACTGATGCGAAGTGCCGTGGGAATGGCGCCAGACCATTCGATTGTGCTATGGACCGCTTCATCATTTCTGTGGTGTGCAGGTTTTGCGATTTTCCTTCTCACCTATGGTCCAATGCTGACTCAACGTTCACAAAACACAGGTGCCATGCAATAATGACACGAGAATGTTCCTGTCAAAATTATTTTTCCACGTCATCCGACTGCTGTGCTCCGGTTCAGCCATCAGTCTGTGAATGAAGGGGAGTCGGAGTAATGGTCAACCCGGATAAAAGTCAGCGGCCGACACGGAGAATCGGCGGTCGACGGGCTAAGCGCGACCGGCTCAGAAGCTTTGACGAACCGGGCTCCGGCAATCCATACATCAAACGGAAAGTCGGTAAATTCTCACTGCTGGATGAGGAGAGCATCGAACTGATCGAATCGAATGCAGACCGAATTCTCGCAGAGGTCGGAATGGACTTTCGCGACGACCCCGAGACTTTGCAGATTTTTCGCGATGCAGGGTGTGACGTGCGCGGTGAGCGGGTGCGGTTTGAACCTGGCTTTTGCCGGCACATCATCCGCCAAAGCGCTCCGCGCAAGTTCATCCAACACGCCCGCAACCCCGCCAAATCTGTAATGATCGGCGGTGACAACTCATTATTCTGTCCCAGTTTCGGGCCACCTTTCGTGCACGACATCGACCGGGGGCGGCGCTATGCGACATACGAGGATTTCGAGAATCTGACGCGCATTCACTATATGCTCAACAGTGTCCATCATTCGGGCGGTGTGGTCTGCGAACCGGTGGACCTGCCCGTTCCTGTCCGGCACCTGTATATGGCGAAAGCCCACCTGACCCTGACCGATAAGCCATTCATGGGCGCTGTCACCTCACAGGAAAGAGCCGAGGATACTGTCGCCATGGTGAGACTGGTTTTCGGTGAGAAGTTCGTCGATGACAATTGCTGTCTTTACAGCGTGGTGAACACCAATGCGCCACTGGTCCTTGATGCCACAATGCTTCACGCGCTCAAGGTATACGCCCGCGCAAACCAGGCCGTCGTCGTCTCACCATTTGTACTGGGTGGAGCGATGAGTCCCGTTTCGGTGGCGGCGACATTGGCGCAGGTACTTGCCGAGGTGCTTGCCGGGCTGTGCCTGATCCAACTGATCCGTCCGGGCGCACCGGCGGTATTCGGTACTTTTTTCAGTCCGATCTCACTGCAGTCGGGAGCAACGACATTTGGAACGCCGGAGGGAATGCAGTTCCAGATGTGCGCTCGCTCACTGGCCGACCGGCTCGGTGTGCCGCTGCATTCAGTCGGTGCGCTTACAGCATCGAAAGTGCCGGACGCACAGGCCGCATATGAAAGTTCCACGCAATTGCTCGGATCCTTTCTCGCCGGCACCCACTTCATCATTCACGCAACCGGCTGCCTTGAGAGTCTGCTGACGACAGGCTACGAGAAGGTTATTATGGATGCCGATCGCTGTGCCATGCTTGAGGCATTTGCCAAGAATGTCGACTTCTCGGATGAGGCGCAGGCTTGGGACGCATTTCGCGAAGTCCAGCCAGGTGACCATTTTCTCGAATCAAGCCACACCCGGCGAAATTTTGAAACCGCATTCTTCCAGTCAGCAATTTCCGACAGCCGATCGTTTGAGCAGTGGGAGGCGGACGGCTCCACGTGGCAGCATGAGCGCGCCAACAAGATGTGGAAGAAGCTGCTTGCCGAATACCAGCCCCCGAACATCGCTGATGACCTGTCGGATGCGATAGACGATTTCGTCAGACGCCGGGAGCTGAAACTCAACAAACCTTCCTAACGCACACGGAGCATGCCAATGGACATCCATACCGACTGGACAACATCAAATGTAATTGACAAGCGCGAGCGATATTACGCCGCCTCGCAAAGAAAGTTCCAACCTTACGAAAAACCGCTGATTATCAAGCGTGGCAGCGGACAATATCTGTGGGACGAACATGACAATCGATACATCGACCTGCTGGCGATGAATGTGTGTGTGTCGGTCGGGCACTCCCATCCGGAAGTGAATCAGGCCGCCAGTGATCAGGCTTCAGCATTGTCCCACTGCACCACCATGTACTATCACCCGGTGCCGGCCCATTACTGTGAGGAGCTCGCCGCCACCATGCCACCGCAATACGAGTGGGTTGTCCATCTGACCAACAGCGGCGCTGAGGCTGTGGACCTGGCACTGATGATGGCTCGGACATATACAGGCAATAAGGACATCGTCGCACTGCAGGGCAGTTATCATGGCCCGACCTACGGCGCACAGTCGGTTACCGGTATCAGCGGTTTTCGGCACGACGTCGCGTTGCCGGGCAACGTTCAGTTCGCCCTTACACCGCATCCGTATCGCGGTGCGTTCGCAGATGATGTCGAAATGTATCTGGATTCCCTGGACGGCACGATTCAATTTTCCACATCCGCCAGGCTTGCCGGTATGATCATCGAGCCCATTCAGGGTTATGGTGGCGCAATTCCGATTCCGGCACGATATATTGAAGGCGCCGCGCAACGGATTCGATCGGCAGGCGGGTTGCTGATCATTGACGAAGTCCAGGCGGGGGTCGGCAGAACCGGAAAGAGCTTCTGGAGTTTCGACTGCCTTGGCGTTGTTCCTGACATTGTGGTCGCGGCCAAGGGGATTGGCAATGGCTACCCACTGGCAGCGGTCATTGCGCGTAGGGAATTTGCCGAGGCGATGGCCGATAAATTTCTTTTTCATACCTATGGTTCGAATCCAGTCAGCTGCGCGGCCGGGCGCGCAGTTCTGCGGATTATCGAAAGGGACAGACTGCAGGACAATGCAGACAAGGTCGGAAAGCTGTTGCTGGAAGGACTGAAGAGCGTGCAGCGAGACTACCCGGTGATCGGCGATGTTCGGGGAACCGGCTTGCTGATGGCAGTCGAACTGGTGAAAGACCCTGCCACCAAGGAACCGGCGAGCGACGAGACCGCTGCAGTATTCGAAAACACCCGGAAATACGGTTTGGTGACCAGCAAGGCAGCACCGCATAGAAATGTCCTCAGACTGGTGCCCCCGATGTGCCTGTCTGAGAAGGACGTACCTGTGATCGTTGATGCGATGGCACGGTCGTTTCATGACCTGAACTGATCAAGTCAGGTTCAGCCGGTAAAAAAGAACCCTCCGATGATGCGACTCGGGTGAAAAGTCAAAGCGCCGGCGACCAGGGCACCGATCAGACATCCGATCATCGCTGACAGGTGTGCGCGCCGGTTGCCCTGCCGGATCATATAGACCGCATAGACCATGGAGATCATGGTGAACGCCGACAGGGCGTGGATCCAACTCAGATCACCGTCGCCACTCAGATCGCGTATATTGAAAGATCCGATCGCGGTCACAGACATCAGGACAACCCAGATCCGGCCAAGCAGTTTATGCCGTCTTGTGCCCTTGGACGAGGAGAGGATTACGGTGCCGAGAAGCACCGCACCGACCGCTGCCGCAATATGAACCCCGATAATTGTCTGCATCGTCGTTCCGCTTCGAATCAAAGGTAGGCGAGCACCAGTCCGCCAAACACCATCGCGCCAAACCAGCCGTTTCCAACAAAGGCTGCGAAAAACCTTGCTCGATCATTCGCCCTGCACGAATACTGATGCCAGACTGCGACCGCCGAGGCGCCACTGAGGCCAAGATAGTAGTACCAGTCCAGCTGTTCGATATAACCCACAAGTCCCAGGATCAGCAATGTCAGTAGCTGGCAGATTCCGATTGTCAGCCGATCACGCCGACCACTCAGTACGGCAAGAGATTTTACTCCGATACGCATATCATCGTCGCGGTCGACCATCGCATAGAATGTGTCGTACGCACCGGCCCACGCGACATTGGCCGCCAGCAACAGCCAGCCGGACAACGGTACCGCGTCCAGGTGCGCTGCGAACGCGATCGGAATCCCCCAGCCAAATGCGATGCCCAAATAGAACTGGGGCAGGTTGGTGAAACGTTTGAGAAAGGGGTAGGACGCGGCAAGAAACAGGCCTGCCGCCGCAAGCAGGATCGACAGTGTGTTCAGAAACAACACCAAAACCAGGCTGATCAGCGTCAGCAAAGCGACCAGGTACATGGCCTGGCGTACTGACACCTCGCCGGTCGCCAGCGGGCGATCCTGTGTACGTTCGACATGCGGGTCGAAGTCCCGGTCCGCAAAGTCGTTGATCACGCAGCCACACGAGCGCATGACGAACACGCCGATTACAAGGATCAGGACAATGTGCGGCTCGGGTGACCCATCGCCGGCAATCCACGCTGCCCAAAGCGTCGGCCAAAGCAAAAGGAGACTTCCGATCGGTTTATCCACCCGCATCAGACGGGCATAGGCGCCGAGTCGTTCAGACAGCACTGTATTCGCCCTCTCTCGGCGTCCAGCGTCGAATCAGTTCCTGTGCATTGTCGGGGTACTGATTCAGGATCAGCTGTGCCGCCTGATTGACTTCGTTGATCATATTCATGTCACGCGGCAATTCGGCAACCCGGAACAGCTGTGAGCCGGTCTGGCGGGTGCCGAGCAATTCACCCGCCCCTCTCAGCCTCAGGTCAGTTTCCGCAATCAGGAATCCATCGGTCGTCTTTTGCATCACCTCCAGACGCTTTTTTGCCGACTGCGCCAGCGGTGCCTTGAACAGCAGCAGGCACTTTGCCTGCTCGGCCCCCCGACCGACGCGACCGCGAAGCTGATGCAACTGCGAAAGTCCCAGTCTGTCGGCACTCTCAATCACCATCAGACTGGCGTTGGGAACGTCCACTCCGACCTCGATCACAGTCGTGGCCACCAGTACATCAATCTTTCCGTCCCGGAATGACTTCATGATTCGATCTCGGCGATCGCTCTTGAGACGACCGTGTACCAAGCCGATGCGGTACTGCGGCAGCGCCTTTTTGATCACCTTTTCCATTTCGACCGCAGATTCAACATCCAGAACCTCGGACTTCTCGATGATCGGACATACCCAATAGACCTGCTGACCAGCTGTCCGCTGTCTCCTGGCTTGCTGCAGCGCATCGTGCCGGTTGGCAGATGCCATGATTTGCGTCTGCACAGGTTGTCGGCCCGGTGGTAGCTCGGTGATACTGGAAACATCCAGATCTGCATAAAATGTCATGGCCAGCGTGCGCGGGATCGGTGTCGCGGTCATCACGAGCTGATGAGGTACCAGATCGTCGCTGACGCCTTTTTGTCGGAATGCATAACGCTGTCCGACGCCGAACCGGTGCTGCTCATCAACAATCACCATGCCCAGATTGTGGAATTCAACCTTCTCCTGAAACAGCGCGTGGGTGCCGACTACAATGTTCGCCTGCCCGGACCGTATCGCCTGCTCGATTTCCTTTCGCTTTTTTGCTTGCAACCTGCCGGTGAGAAGATGAACCTGGATTCCGAGTGGCTCGAACCATCCTGTAAACGACTTCAGATGCTGTTCCGCGAGCAGTTCAGTCGGCGCCATGATCGCAATCTGAAAGCCTGAATCCACTGTCCAGGCAGCCGCAGCCGCGGCAACCAGCGTCTTGCCGCAACCCACATCGCCCTGCAACAGCCGCAGCATGGGAGCAGATTTTTTCAGATCATCAATAACCTCACGGATGACTCGGCGCTGTGAATTTGTCGGTTCAAAAGTCAGTGAATCCCGAAGGCGCCTCGAGAGGGTCCCTTGGGGTCGCAACTGCGGTGCGCCGACCGACTGACGCAGTTGCTTGTGCTTTCTTCGGGCAATCTGGAACGACACCAGTTCCTCGAATACAAGCCTGCGGACCGCCGGCTGATGATTTTCGGCGGCCTGCAACTCAAACTCACCCACAGGAGGTGCGTGCACGATCTGCAATGCATCCCTGAGACCTGCCAGATCATACTGCCGGCGTATCTGATCCGGCAGCGGGTCGGCAATATCCTGTTGCATGAACAAATCTATTGCGGACTTGACAAGGTCTCGCATCAGTCTCTGTCCAATACCCTCGGTCAGGCGATAGACCGGTGTGTAGCTGTCTCCATGAACTTCAGGCGGCGGGGAATTGTAAACTGCGTATTCCGGATGCGCCATCTCGAACGCATTGCTGATCAGGCGAACCTCGCCGAAGCAGCGGATCCATGAACCGCTCTCCAGGTTATGTCGCTGCCTGGTGTTGAAATGGAAAAGACGCATGCGCATTGCGCCGGTGTCGTCCTGAATTTGTGTGACCAGGCTGCGACTGCGACCGAAATTGACTTGTACCTTGACGATTCGGCCGGTCGCCATGAAGACGCGTCCAGGGACGAGCTCGCCGAGCGGAGTTGACCTTGTCCGGTCCTGGTAACGGTATGGCAGATGAAGCAACAGGTCCTTGATCTGGAAAACTCCGATTCTCTCCAGTGCGGATGCCAGCTTGTCGGTTACCCGCGGTAGGACTGAGACAGGCAGTTCTTCCGGATTTTGCTGGACCCCCGTCTCCACTGCAACTACAGGGCCATGATGGCTTCCATCTCAACGCCTACGCCTTTGGGTAACGAGGCGACACCAATCGCCGCGCGAGCAGGATAGGGCTTGTCGAAATATTCCGCCATGACTTCGTTGACAATCGGGAAGTTTTCGAGGTCCACCAGGTAAACCGTCAGCTTGGCAATGTCATTCAGCTCTCCGCCGGCTGCTTCGGCCACAGCCTGAAGGTTCAGGAAGACGCGATGAATATGGGCACGGATGTCGCCTGCGGCGATGTCCTGTGTTGCCGGGTCGAGCGGAATCTGGCCCGAAATGTAGACGGTGTTGCCCGTTCTCACAGCCTGCGAGTAGGCACCAATGGCTGCCGGCGCCCGGTCAGTTGAAATTGTTTCCCTGGTTGTCATCCGAAACGTCCTCCGGGGTGAGGCATTCGTGCCCGAATGCGAAAATAACCTGACAGGATATTGCAATGGAACCATCGATGGTCCCATATGTTCTGTCAGGCAAGGATTTTACGCCAACCTGTGTCTCTGAATATGGAATACGGAAGGCACTTTCTTGATCTTTCGAATAATCCTCGCCAGATGCTGACGGTCAGATACGTCAATGTCGAACTCCAATGTCACCGATCCTCCATCGGTGGTGACGATTCGGCAATCTCCGATATTCGCATCCGTAGATGCAATGTCTGTCGCAATCTGTCCAAGCAGGCCGCTGCGATCTTCGGCATCAACTCGTATGGTCACGCGGAACACACCCTCGGGCCTGACAGTCCAGTAGAGTTTCTGCCAGCGTTCGGGAGGCAGTTTCGAATTGCGGACGTTGTTGCAGTCAGCGATATGCACGACGATGCCACCGCCCGCATTCCAGAATGCGACAATCGAATCATTGGGTATGGGGTTGCAGCACTTGGCGTATTGCACGACCATGCCTTCGGTACCATCGATTGACACCGACAGTACGTGGCGGAGGATTGGGTCGTCTGCCGAGGATTGATCCGCGAACAACTGCTTCACAATCACCGGTGCGAACCGGCTCCCATTGCCGATTTCCTGAAGGATTGTCTTCCATTCGTCGAGATGCAGTCTCTTCGCCAGGCTATCCTTCATCTCGTCTGTAATGCTGGAATACTTTATTTTCTCACTCTTGAGTTCGTTTCTCAGCAGTCGTTCCCCCATCCTGACATAGTCTTGTGCGGTCTTGTCTTTCAGTGCCCGCCGAATCGCCATCTTTGCCTTTGCAGTGACCGCGAACTTTTCCCACTGCGGGTCCGGATTGCCGAATGCTCGCTTCTTTATCTCAACCTGGTCGCCATCCTGCAGCACCGTATACAGTGGAACCCGCTCGCCGCCGATTGTGGCAGACTTGACCTGGTGTCCCAGATCGGTATGGACGGCATATGCGAAGTCAATCACGGTCGCGCCTTTTTTCAGACGCTTGGACTCTCCTTTGGGCGTTACAACGAAAACGCTGTCAAAGTACAGATTGCGCTTGAGGCTCTCAAGGAACTCGCGTCCGACTTCATTGTGATTGACAGAATGATCCAGCAGATCCTTCAGCCATGGGATATCGCCGAGCGCGCGGATCTGCGACGGTCGGACATTGGTCTTGTAACTCAGGTGTGAGGCAATGCCATATTCTGCTATCTCATGCATCTTGCGGGTTCTGATCTGTATCTCCATTATGCGTCCGGACTCATCATAGACACTGGTATGGAGTGAACGATAGCCGTTGATTTTCGGCATGGCGATATAGTCGTTGAACTCGCGCGAGAGCGGCTTATAGTTCTTGTGAATGACACCCAGTGCGCGATAGCAATCATCCTCGCTGTCGAGTACCACGCGGAACCCGACAAGATCCTTGATCGAACTGAACGAGATGGACTGATTTGACTCGCGCTTGCGGCGCATCTTCTGATGGATGGCCGCGACATTTTTCTCGCGCCATGATACCTGTGCTGAGATTCCGTGTTCTTTCAGAATGCCGGTGATGGTCTTGACGTGGCGATTGATGGAGACTGTGGCTCGGGACTTGACGGTTTTTCTGATCGCGTTGGTGATGGTGCGGTAGCGGGAGGGGTAGATGGCCATAAAGCACAGATCCTCAAGCCTCCGATGCCACTCATGCATGCCCATCATGTAAGCCATCGGAATGTAGATGTCGCGGGTTTGCCTGACAATTCTCTTGCGCTTGTCAAGGCGGTGCACATCCAGTGTTTCCAGATTATTCATCCGGTCGGCGAGCTTGATCAGGATCACCCGGATATCGCCTGCCGCGGCAACCAGCAAACGTCGGAAGTTCTCCGCCTCCACGTCATCCGGGTCCGTGAACTCCGTTCCGGTGACCTTGCTTACACCGCTGACCAGATTGGCGACATCTTCTCCGAATTCGCGACAGAGGGTATCCCAGGTCACTTCCGTGTCTTCCAGGGTGTCATGCAAAATGGCAGCCATGATTGTGTGGCTGTCCAGTTGGAGCTTGACGAGCAGTTCGGCGACTGCCAGCGGGTGATTGATGAATTTTTCACCCTTGATCCGCCGTTGTCCGGCGTGGGCGGCTGCTCCTATCTCGTAGGACCTGCGAACCTCGTCGATTTCCTGTTTGTCAAGATACTCGGCCAGCAGGTCGCAGAGATTGTCAAACTGCCGTTTTTCCCTGTCTGGTATGCCAAGACGGCGATACAGTTCAATTAACTTGCTGCTCGACGTCTTGATCAGCTGGTTCGCTGTCGGCATCCTCTGGTGTGTCGTCTTCGGTCTGCAGCTCTTCGGTTTCTTCCGATAGGAATTCCAAGGGATTTGCAATGATGGGATTGTCGTCCTCGTCAAGAATGCTCGCGGTGACCAGGCCGTCGGCAATCTCGCGCAGGGCAATCACCGTATTCTTGTCATTGTCCCGGTCGACCAACGGTTCCGCACCGGCAGCCAGCTGCCGCGCGCGTTTGGTCGCAATCAGAACCAGCTGAAATCTATTTTCAACCTGTTCAAGGCAATCTTCAACAGTAATACGTGCCATTTTCTACCTCTGAGAGCTGCGTTGTCAGGAACTGACGGAAATGTGTCCAATGGGTTATCCAAATAATTATATATGTGTAAATTTTCGGTATTCAAATTATTGTCGGTCATTCGGTCATTGCCGGTTCCTTGCGACAGGCATGTCGGCACTTCCGACAGTTCCTGATCAATCCCGGGTCATTGCACGATAAAATTGGACGTCATGACTTCCAGCAGCCAAAACAAGATCAGTGTAAGGGTTTGGGACTTTCTGATCCGGACTTATCACTGGTTGCTGGCGGTACTTGTTGCCGTCATGTATATCAGTGCCGAGTTTGGCAATTTCGATGTGCACATCCTGGCGGGCAAAAGTATCGCCATACTTGTGGCAGTGAGAATCGTCTGGGGTTTCATCGGCAGTTCGAACGCCCGGTTTTCGGCCTTATTCTTCCGCCCGCGCGAGTATGTAGCCTATATCGCGCAGCTTGGGCAGCGAAAACCCGGGTTCGGATTGGCACACAGTCCGATCGGGGCGCTGGCGGTGATTGCGATCCTTTCGATCATTTCGCTGCAGGTAGCGACCGGATTGGTTGCATCGGACATCGATGGACTGATCGAAGGTCCTTTTGCATACTATGTAGACTATGACACCAGTCGCTGGGCGACTGACCTGCATCATAGCAATGAGAGATTGCTGCTTTACATCATCGGCCTGCATCTGGCAGCCAATGCGTTCTACTACTTCTACAAGAAAGACAATCTGATCAGTCCCATGATCACCGGAGTCCGAAAGATTCCATCAGACCTTTCGTCAAATCAACCGGACATAGCGCCAACCTGGAAGGCTGTCGCGGTCATCGCGGTTTGCGCGACGATCATGCTGTGGCTGTTCGGCCGCTACGGCTGAACTGCTGTGCTGCCTTATGGGACTGGTATTGGATGGCCTGCGTCGTCCGATCAGTGCTCATGCTTTTCGCGAAACGGCGTGTGACAGCCGCGGCATCCGTTTCCGCCCAACGCCTTGACGCTGGCGCCAATCTTTGCCTTGTCACCTGACTCGAACGCCATCTCGAGAGCCAATGCCGGCTCCACCAAGTCATTGGCAGCGGCGACGAAGTCGTCCCACTTCTCCCAGATTTCGGGTTTGGACTCGCTTTCCTCGATCTGTTCCATGCCGGTGCCGGTTGGGAAAAGATCGGGTATCCCGGGTGCATTTTCCGCAATTTCCGCGGCCATGGCACCCAGTTCAAGGGGTTCGCCATCGCCTCTTTTCAGAAAATTCGAGAACGCTTTCATAGCACTTCCCATACCTTTCATGAATTCGCTTCTGGCTTCCAGTACGGCCGCCACTTCCTCGGCAGACCCGACAGTCGGGGGTTCAGTTGCATGTGCGATCGATCCTGTCATACTTGACACAAGCAACACAATCATTGGAAGTTTGGTTGTCAGTTTCATAGCTTGATCCCAATTTAAGTGAATTTACATCGATTATAAGGACAGTCCCCTCGAATCTATATCCAAATCATCTGTCCGATCAGGTTGGATTGCGCGGATAGATTCCAGAATGGGTGCCGCCCAACCTTTATTGTTGCGAATCTCGTCCAGACCGAGGCCAGAGAACTCGTAAGGCAGTACCAACCAGCAATCCGTCTTGTTCACAAAGTAGTCAGGTGATGGACGGTCCGCCACCGGACGGTACCAGACTGAGCACACACGGGTATCAGCCGGCATGTTCCGACGCAGTTTACGGTTAAGCTTTTCCCTCACAGCCTGGATGCTCAAACCACTGCTGAACACATCATCGACCAATAGCAGTCGATGATTGCACTCCAGCCGATCTACCAGATATTCCAGTCCGTGCACTTGAATGCCCGCAGAATCACGAACCATTTCATTGTAGTGCTGCATGCCCTGATAGGATGTGCGAATGGCGATATGATCGGACTGGATACCAAAATACTGCAGACATTCCTGCACGACGATACCGACTGCACTGCCACCGCGCCAGATGCCGGCAATGAAGTCTGGCCGGAATCCGCTGTCAAAGATCTGACGTCCAAGCCGATAGCCGTCCAAAATCAGCGACTGCTCGTCAACGTACACTTTTTCGGCATTTGACGGCAGATTCATAGACTCAATGGCTCTAATGAGCAGGCGAAGCTTATGATCCCTCGATAAAAAACGTTGGCACCGCTATGATTCTCGTGCGTTGTATGCAATCAGATTGACCACTTCGAATACCAAGGTGGCAGCGGCCAGCGAGGTCATCTCTGCGTGGTCGTAGGCTGGGGCAACCTCGACGACATCTGCGCCGACAATCTTCAGACTCTTCAGTCCTCTCAAGATATTCACCAGTTCCCGGCTGCTGAGTCCGGCAATTTCTGGTGTACCGGTACCGGGAGCGTGAGCCGGGTCGAGAACGTCGATGTCGATAGACAGATACAGCGGAACATCACCCACCCGATCGCGAATCCGCCTGGCAACGTGTTCAGGTCCCATTTCATTTAACTCATCACAGTGAATGACCTTGAATCCCAACTCTTCGTCCTGGCGCAAGTCTTCGCTGCTGTAAAGCGGTCCGCGGATTCCCACATGCATCGAATGCTCATCATCAAACAGCCCCTCCTCAGCCGCACGCCGAAATGGTGTGCCATGCGTATAAGGCGCACTGAAGTAAGTGTCCCAGGTGTCCAGATGGGCATCAAAGTGCACGAGTGCGACCGGACCGTGGCGACGATGCATCGCTCTTAGCAGAGGAACCGCAATCGTATGGTCACCTCCTAGCGAGATGATTGTTTCGGCTTGGTCTAAAAACTCCGAAGCCGCGGACTCAATCTGCCCGATCGCCTCTTGTATATTGTACGGACTGCACGCCACGTCGCCGGCATCGGCAACCTGAATCTCGCGAAAGGGCTCGGTGCTGTATGCCGGATGAAAATTGTAGCGAAGATGACGCGATGCCTGACGAATCGCTTGCGGCCCGAACCGCGCGCCAGGGCGGTAACTGGTTCCTGAATCGAACGGAATTCCAACAATCGCAACATCACAGTACGGCACATCGCGAATCTCGGGCAAACGGCAAAACGTGGATGGGCCGGCATAACGCGGCACGATGGTACCCGATACGGGTTCAACAGGAGGATTCTTGCGATCAGCCATAAGCAGTGGATTGCAGTTCAAGATTAGTCTTAAGTTCGTTCATTGTAGTAATTTGCGATCGATAGGGCTGAGAATAATCGATGGGCGTCAGCAACCGATTCTTTTGTCATTGATTACGGTAACCCGATGAACTGTACGCCGTGCCGGAAGGTAATCCCCGAGAGCGAAATGCATGGTGCACCGATTGTCCCAAATCGCCACCGTATCAGCAGTCCACTTGAATCGAAGTTGAAACTGGGGACGGGTAATGTGCTCAAAAAGGTAATTCAGCAGGTTTCTGGAATCTGACGCAGTCAGCCCCTCGACATGCACTGTAAATGCGGGATTGCAATACAGTATTGGTTTTCCGGTAATCGGATGATGTTTGACAAGCGGGTGTATGGCATTTCCCAACCGCTCGTGGGCCAGCGAAAGCGGGCGGGCATTTCCGGTTCGCTCGCCGGTCGTGAAATTGTTTCTGAAATCACCCATATCGTGAACCGCCCTCAGTTCGGCGATGTCGGACTTGACTCCGGCCGGCAGAGCGTCGTAGGCAGCGGTTAAAGACGCCCACAACGTGTCACCGCCGACAGGCGGTATAACGCGAGAGTAAATTATCGACGCGGTTGGCGGGCTGTCTTTGAAAGTGAGATCCGTATGCCACACATCGGTATCTGGTGGAGAGTTTGCCGCGAAATCCAAGACCATGACGTGAGGGTGATCTTCCAGCGACGGGTAAACCGGGTGAGGCGGTTCAGGATCGCCAAGACTCTGTGCGAGGTCCAGATGACCCTGCGGTGTCATTTTCTGGTTGCGGAAGAATATGACCTGATAATCAATCAGCCATTGATAGACGGTGTCGTACACCCGGTCGTCAAGAGGCCTGCAAAAATCCACGCCGGTGATTTCGGCACCGATGGCCGGAGTTAGTCTATGGATGCTGTATGGCTCTTGAGTCATTGCCGATTGGTTTGATACCGCTCATTTATCGGGTGAGCAAAAAGTTGCTGTTCGCTTGTAAGTTGAAGCGCGGTCCATGTTCTTCCTGGGGCCGCACATGCAACACCCTTTGGATTGTAGACGGTTTCCGATGTAATTATTGACTGAAAGCCCAGAAAGTTACTTGCGGGTTGATACAGACTATCGTTGCGTCTCAACGTACCAACGTTTTTCGAGCCGATCGCGGTCCATAATCACGACTGCTTTTCAGCACTTGCCAACAGAATCATAGACTAAAATTCTGATATGAGCGAGAAGGTTTATGTTCAGGCGCAGGATTTGCTTGACGACGCGGTGAGGCTTGGCGTTATGGTGGTCAACAGCGGTTTCAAGCCCCGTTTCATTGTTGGCATCTGGCGCGGCGGCACACCAATTGGAATTGCTGTTCAGGAGGTGTTGGCATGGGCCGGCATCCAAACAGATCATATTGCGATTCGTACGTCCTCGTATGGTCATGCCATAGACCAGCGGGGCCAGCATGTACGCGTACACGGTCTGAACTACCTTGTAGACCATGTGAACGCCGAAGACAGCATGCTCTTTGTGGATGATGTATTCGATACAGGACATACCATTGAAGCTGTGGTAAACAAGTTGCGTCGCAAGGCGCGGCTGAACACGCCGCGTGATATTCGTGTCGCAGTTCCCTGGTACAAACCCATGCGCAACCAAACTGACAGGGTGCCGGAATACTACCTTCACGAGACTGATCAGTGGATCAAGTTTCCCCACTCCCTTGAAGGTTTGAGCGATCAGGAAATCAAGAAATACCGACCCGAGATCTGGTCGGTCTTGAAGGAATGAGCGGCAATGCCAACCTGATTTCAAATCAACATCCAGAGTGCTGGATGCAGCTGAGTCAATTTGGATGAGTCACTTGAATCGACCGGAAACACGTCTCAAAATCGGCAATCATGGCGCTGCTCCAATCAAGATCAGAGGAACTGCAGGCACGCCCCGTCCCTGACGAATGACATTCAACAGGTCTTGATCGACGCAATGGGAGAGCAATCACGGTTGAGTTCAGTTTTGCACACTCGAAAGAACGGTTCGATAACTTACTTTGATGGTCATTGTAAAATTCAAATTCACTGGCATGCTGAGAGATCCCGATTCCCAATGTGATGAAAATAAACCGGGGCATGTACATGAATACAAGAATTCAACTGCAATGACAACATATCGTGTTACTCATATTTATCGCCGGGCAAGGTGATGCTGACACGTCTCCTTGACCGATACAGCGCCGAAATCGATCGTCTTGAGCAATCCAACCTAAGGCGCGAACTTGCAACGATCGGCGGCTTGGACTTCACCTCCAATGACTTTCTTGGACTGAACCGCGCCGAACCCATCCGGCTGGCGATGCAACAGGCGCTCAATGACGGGGTTTCCCTGGGTGCGGGCGGCTCGCGTCTTCTTCGCGGAAACCACCTTGAGCACCAGCGACTCGAATCGCAAGCGGCCAGACTGTTCGGTAGTGAGAAAACGCTATTCCTGTCCAGTGGTTACACTGCGAATTTCGCACTGTTTACGACGCTGCCCGAAAAGCAGGACCTCGTTGTCTATGATGCGCTGTCGCATGCCAGCATCCGTGAAGGGGTGTTCACCACGCGGGCCAAGAGCGTCAAGGCCCGTCATAATGACCCGGACGCGGTTGAGCGTGCGATTGTCAACTGGCGCAAATACAGTGCTCCATCGGCAGTTGCATGGATCGCGGTAGAGAGCCTGTACAGCATGGACGGCGATCGAGCGCCACTTAAGGAGCTGATCTCGGTCGCGGAGCGCTGCGATGCGATGCTGGTAGTCGACGAGGCGCATGCCACCGGAGTATTTGGCACGCACGGTCTCGGATTGACGGAACCCTACCAGGGTTACAACAACCTGATCGTGCTTCATACATGCGGAAAGGCGCTGGGTGCGGCCGGGGCGCTGGTCTGTGCGTCGTCTGAGATCATTGATTTTCTTGTCAACCGGTGCCGTCCGTTCATCTATTCGACCGCACCGCCGCCAATCATTGCGATTGCGGTGGGAACATCGCTCACACTGCTGACGACGCAGCCGGAACGACGACAGAAACTGCATCGGTTGATCGAAACCGCGAATCACGAACTTGAGCGGCTGTTCGGAATCACTGGCAGCGGCTCGCAGATCATTCCATTTGTGATCGGTGAAGAGGCGCCCACCCGACAGGTGGCCCGAGAATTGCAGGATGCAGGATTTGACGTGCGGGCCATTCGGCCGCCGACCGTACCGTCGGGAACATCGCGACTTCGCATCTCGATCACACTGAACGTTACCGAACAAGACATCTGCAAGATGCTGCAAACCCTTCGCAAGATCATGGATCGACTTAAAGTCGAGCCAAAACCAATTTGAGACGATGACACACGCAACGCACAGCAATGCTCGCGGATTGTTGGTCACCGGTACCGATACCGGTATCGGCAAGACCGTAGTCAGCGCCATGCTGGTGGACGCCATCGACGGCGCCTACTTCAAGCCGGTTCAGGCCGGGCTCGATGAGGAGACCGATACCGAGTTTGTACAACGTGTCACAGGCCTGACACCCAATCGGATCATTGCCGAGGCCTATCGTCTGAATACACCGGCCTCCCCGCACCTTGCGGCAGCCATCGATGGCGTCGAGATCGACACCAGCCGATTGACATTGCCGCAGACATCATGCCCGCTTGTTGTTGAGGGCGCCGGCGGTGTCATGGTACCGTTGACTGCACAGGTGCCATACATTGAGATGTTTCGACGCTGGCAGTTGCCCACCATCGTCTGCGCACGCACCTCGCTTGGGACCATCAACCATACGTTGCTGACCATCGAGTCGCTGCGGCGCTGGTCAATCGATGTACACGGCGTGGTTTTCGTCGGAGACCCGCATCAGGAAAATGAGGCGATCATTCCGAAAATGGGCGAGGTCGCAAGACTTGGCCGGCTCCCATTCCTGGAATCACTCGATATCGAATCGCTTCGTACTGCTTTTGCGCAAAACTTCGACATTGAACAGTTTACGAGGGTTCTCACATGACAGAATCTGCATCACCAATCTGGCATCCCTTCACGCAACATGCCCTATTTCCAGACTTTGTGGAGATCGAGCGTGCCGAGGGTGCGTATCTGTATACCGCGGACGGCCGGCAGATCATTGATGCCATCTCGTCGTGGTGGGTGATTACACACGGTCACTGTCATCCGACGATGCAGGATGCCGCTCGACGCCAGATCGAACGGCTGGACCAGGTGATCTTTGCCGGTTACACCCACGAGCCGGCGGAGGAGACCGGACGTCTGCTTGAAGAACTGACACCCGACGGTCTGGATTATGTGTTCTTCTCGGACAGCGGTTCAACAGCAGTCGAGGTCGCGTTGAAAATGGCGTTGGGGTACTGGCACCATCTGGGGTCTGACCGTCAACGGGTACTCGTTCTGGAACACAGCTACCACGGCGACACCATCGGCACCATGTCGGTCGGGGAACGCGGTGTATTCAACCAGCCATACGACCCCTTGCTGTTTTCGGTTGAGCGCATCCCGTTTCCGGCCGAAGGCGAAGAGCAGAAAACCATTGACGCGCTTGAGCGCAGTTGTCGCAACAAGCCTGATGTCGCGGCGCTCATCGCGGAGCCATTGGTTCTCGGAGCGGGTGGCATGCTCATGTATGGGACACAGACCCTCGCCGAAATGAAGCGCGTCTGCGAAAGATATGACGTTCTGTTCATCGCCGATGAGGTGATGACTGCCTGGGGAAGAACCGGTTCATTGTTCGCATGCGATCAGGCGGGCGTTGTGCCTGACATCGCATGCTATTCGAAAGGCATCACGGGTGGCTTTCTGCCGTTGGCCGTAACCATGTGCCATGAACGTGTCTTCCAGGCACACTACTCCACCGACCGTCGCCGGACGTTCTATCATTCGAGTTCATATACGGCGAACCCGATTGCATGCGCGGTTGCCGCCGCCAACCTCAAGATGTGGAAACAACCCGACGTGCTAGACCGCGTAAGCCGGGTCGCGGAAATGCAGAAACTCAAGTTATCGCAGCTGGAGGGCTCGCCGTGGCTGACGTCCCTGCGACGTCGTGGAACAATCGCGGCCATGGATGTACGGGTGCCCGACCGCGGTTACCTGTCAGAAATCGGTACCGAATTGTATCTGAGGTTCCAGAAAAGCGGGGTCCTGTTGCGACCGCTGGGCAATACGATTTACGTACTGCCTCCGTACTGCGTCACGCTGGATGATCTCGACAGGATCTACGAAATAATTTCGGATACGGTGTCAGGCTTGCTGGAGTAGCAGACTGTTTGCGGCTGATTCGAGGACGGGCTGATCCAGCAGTTTCTCGATTGAACCCAGCAGCCGTACGTAGAGCGACCGTTCCTGAACCCACAGTCGGCGTATCGTCCTGCGGTTGTAGTGTCCGTCACCATCCAGTCGCCTTGCCATGCTATAAAGGTGCCCCTGCTCCTCGGCCAGCAAACGCTCGAGAGAGATATCAAAGGTGTTGCGATCAAGCGCTTTCTGCAACAGGGAATACGCCCACACGGCACGGAACTCGATCACCAGCGACATATAAAGATAAATCGTCCGGTAATTGGCACTGCGTCCGAACATCCGTACCATACCGGCTTCCAGCCGATTGAAGTAGGCTCGGGCTGATGCCGGCGCCAGCAGCGCGTCGGCCGAGTAGTCGATTTGCTGTTCGCATACACGCTCGGCATGCCGCTTGAAGAAAACTGCGTGACCGGTCTCTTCATTGAGGTGTCGCAATGTCGGGTAGTCCATTGCAGACGCGTGTTGAGTTGCCATGATCTTGTAACTGCCGATGTGTTCCATGTACGACAGCGTGTTCAGAAACAGAACCGCGTTGTGCTCGTTTTCACACAGGCTCACGAATACCGACATGCTCCAATCGGTAAGATCCTCATTGCTGAGGGCAAACTCACTGACCAGTTCGTTAACAGCGACTGTCATGACGCAACTTCTCTGTCAGCTGTCTCAATGAGGGCGGGTGGGTGGCTCGGCTTCGGCAACATGTCCTCGAGTCCCAGCTTGGCGAATAGCGCCTCATCGCGGTTGTATTCGACATTGTCGGTGGTCAGCAATCTGTCGCCAACGAATATCGAGTTTGCGCCGGCAAAGAAACAAAGTGCCTGGAGTTCTTCCGACATTGACCTGCGGCCGGCTGACAGCCGCAACATGGACCCGGGCAACATGATTCTCGCGACCGCGACGGTGCGGACGAACTCTATCGGTTCAAGTTGCTGTGCTTCAGCCAATGGTGTGCCTGGAATCGGCACCAGCATGTTGATGGGGACGCTTTCCGGCGGATGCTCCATGTTTGCCAGCACGGCCAGCATGCTGCCTCGATCCTGCTGGGATTCACCCATGCCCAGTATTCCTCCACAACAGACCTTCATTCCTGCCTCGCGCACATAGCCGATCGTCTGCAATCGGTCGTCGAATGTCCGGGTGGTGATAATCTGATCGTAGAATTCCGGTGATGTATCAACATTGTGGTTATAGAAGTCGAGGCCGGCCTGCTTGAGTCTGATCGCCTGATCGCGGTTGAGCAGACCCAGTGTCATACAGGTTTCAAGACCGAGCGACTTGACTTCCGAGATCATCGCACACAGGCTTTCCATATGACTGGGTTTGGGGCCTCTCCACGCTGCTCCCATGCAGTAACGTGTTGCGCCGTCCTCTTTTGCCGCCTTGGCATCGGCGATAACGTCCTCAACCTTCATCAGCTTGCTGGCATCCACTTCCGTCTTGTAGCGAATGGATTGGCTGCAGTACTTGCAGTCCTCAGGACAGCCACCGGTCTTGATATTGACAAGTCTGCTTTTCTGCACCTGATTGGGCGCGAAATTTTTCCGATGGATGGTTTGCGCCTGGTACAGCAGATCGTTGAAAGGCATGGCAAATAGTGCCTCTACCTGCTTGTCGGTCCATGTCTGATTGTTGGCGATCCGGGGCATAGCGACAGCTTGGTTGCGTAACAATGTGGAGTTCGAATGAAACCGGCACAGTCGGTTTCAATGAGGCAATAATATACTACCCTTGCAGCTTGGCCAAATTGCGATTTTTCCGTCGGCAAGGTTGCCTGATCGCGTCAGGCAGTCCCAACTTATTGATTTTCTGTGTACGGCAACTCCTCTGATTGGACATGGACAACCCGAAGAGAACACAACGTGTCGAAGATTTAAGCCTCATTGTCGGACAGGGCAGTTTCGTCGATGATCTGCACGCGAAGGCACTTGGTGTCGGACATGTCGTACGGTCTTCGTATCCGCATGCTGAGATCTTGAATATCGATGTGGAAGTTGCAAGAGCCCTGCCAGGCGTTCAGCTGGTGGTGACTGCGGCCGATCTCGATGACGCGGGCTACGGCGATCTGCCCTGCGTCTCAAACCTCACCAACCGCGACGACAGCCCGATGTACAAACCCCCACGGCCGGTTCTTGCACGGGACCGGCTGCGTTATGTCGGCGAACCAATCGCTTTCGTAGTTGCCGATACCATGCACGAAGCATTGGAAGCAGCGGAGTTGATCGAGGTGGATGTGCGCGAACTTCCAGGCGCCTCAAGTACTGAAAAGGCCCTGCGCGCCGAAACCAGCATATGGGAGGGGGCGCCAGACAACGTCTGTTTTGACTCAAGCCACGGTTCAGAACAGAAAACCGAACAGTTGCTGGAACAGGCTGAACACGTGGTGTCGATCGAGGTGCATCATCCGAGGATGTCGGTCACCCCGATTGAACCTCGGGCGGCACTGGCCGAATATGATGCCGCGGGCGGTCACTACACGCTTCATGTCCAGACCCAGGGTGTGCACATGGTACGACGGGTACTGGCAACAGACGTCATGAAAATTCCGCTGCACAGCCTCAGGGTGATCACCCGCGATGTGGGCGGCAGTTTCGGCATGAAGATTTTTCCCTATCCGGAATATGCACTGGTTCTCTATGCGGCCAAAAAGCTCGGCCGGCCTGTGAAGTGGACTGCGACAAGATCGGAGTCGTTCGTATCAGATGCCCACGGTCGGGCAAGAATCGATCGCGCGCGACTGGGACTGGACGCGGAAGGAAAGTTTCTCGCAATTCAGATCGATGCTGAAGCCGATCTTGGAGCGAGTCTTTCGTATGTCGGTCCTTCGATCGCAGGCCAATATGCGTATACAGTCATGGGGCACAACTACAAGTTCGAGTCAGTGAACTATCGTTGCAAGGGCGTGTTTACCAACGCGACTCCCACCGATGCGTATCGCGGTGCCGGCAAACCGGAGACGATATCCACGGTTGAACAACTGATCGACAAGGCGGCGATCGAACTGGGGATGGACCGTATCGAGCTTCGACGAAATAACTTTGTTCAGCCCGACGAGCTGCCGTATTTGATGCATAACGGTCAGGTGATCGACAGTGGGAACTTCAGCGCCCTGCTCGACCTTGCGCTGGAAAAGTCCGATTGGCATGGTTTTCTCAAGCGACGCAAGAATGCGTCCCAACGCGGCGTGTTGCGCGGCATAGGACTCGGCATGTATATGCATTCCACCGGCGGCTCGAAAGACGAGACGGGCGAGGTCAGACTTTGCCGAGATGGCACGGTTCGTGTCACGACAGGTACGCAATCCGCAGGTCAGGGGCATCAGACCGCGCTTGCGTCATTGGTGGCAGAAGCATTGCAGATTGATCTTTCGCGCATCGAGGTGGTACAGGGCGACACCGATGAGATTTTTTCAGGCGGCGGTACCGGCGGCTCCTCGATGGTTGCGATTGCCGGAGTCACGGTTAGCAAAGCAGCAACCAAGATGCTGGAACAAGCTTGTGAAGCGGCTTCGCACCTGCTTGAGGTTTCGACAGCAGATATTGATTATGACCGCGGCGAATTCGTCATTGCAGGAACAGACCGTCGCGCAAGTCTGGTTGACATTGCACGGTTCATCGAAGAGTCTGGAGACGATCACCCCGGCTGCGTGGGATCGGAATCATTCGAGGGTACCAATACCACTCATCCATGCGGTGCCTATGTAGTCGAGATCGAATGCGATCCGGATACGGGCGTTGTCAGGATCATTCAGGCCGTCGGTGTGGACGACATCGGACGAATTCTGATGCCGGCAATCGCGGACGGCCAGCTCCACGGATCATGGGCCCAGTCGATCGGAACATCACTGATGGAGTGCATGCAGTATGATGAGGATGAGGAAGGACAAGTGCTTTCAGGCTCCCTGATGGACTATCAGCTGCCGCGGGCGGCGGATCTGCCGTTTTTCACGCTTGAGAAGAGCGCGACATTGTGCCGGACCAATCCGCTGGGCGTCAAAGGCGTGGGTGAGGTGGCAAGTCTCGGGGCGCCGGGTGCGTTGGACAATGCGATTTCAGACCTGCTTGGCAACGGTCTGGAGTTTGTATCGCTGGCCGGTCCCGCAACACCCCAGAGAGTCTGGCGGGTGATCCGGGAAATTACCTCACGGCAGCATCCAGGTGATCATTCACTGTTATCGCGGGCGACACGTCCGAGATAACCGCCGTGATGGCGCTGTCCATACTGTTGTCGGGTGATGCCCTTGAGTTCCATCAGGGCCAGCGTGATCGCATCGGCGATCGCATTCATGACGGCGATGCTCGATGATGGCGTCAGGCCCAGCGGACACGGCTCTACGATAGCGCCCATTTCAAGTATCACATCGCTGTGACCTCGAAGTTGAGAGTCCGCATGGGAAGTGATGCCGATCACCTTGCCCAGACCCAGGTGCCTGGCCAGTTGCAGCATTTCGATGACCTCGCGGGTTTTCCCGCTATTGGAAAAGGCGACGATGCAGTCCCCGTCGGCAATTACACCGAGATCGCCGTGTGCGGCCTCGCCTGGATGAAGATATACGGCTGGCGTGCCAGTTGAACAAAGTGTGACGGCAAACTTGTTTGCTATGATTCCCGCCTTGCCCATTCCGGTTGTCAGCACCTTGCCCTCACAAGCATGCAACAGATGAACTGCCGTCTCGTAGTGTGACGATACCTCGATGGACTGAATGGCTGATGCCTCAGCGTCCAGGACGTATCGTATTCGTTGCATGACATCCATTGACTTGGAACCAGCTGTAGATCAGGAATAGGTGAGATTATAGGAAATTATATCGGATAGTCATCAGAATTTGTGTATATAGAAGTTTTTATTAACAATAACTTATATTCATGTTTTTGACAAGCGAGGCTCACTGGGATCGACCCTGCGATAGCCAACCGCCGGATAGACGTGTTGCAAGTGGTATCTGATCAATTCAGCATCTGTCGATCAGAAATGCAGCGAAATATCCCGGTGGTGAGACAGACATGTGGCGACCGATTTGGCCAGCGCGAGCGGCAAGCGTCGTTGCATGCGAACACCAATGCTTTCGCTGATCTCGTCACGGTAGGCACTCAGCGGCTCCATCAACTCGGAACTTGCCTGCTGGCGCCAGTTGAGTTCTTCCAGATAGAGTTCCTTCGCAATCGCGACCTGGGCAAGCGCCTTGTCCCGGTCCGGATTGTCGCCTTTAAGCGCGCGCCTGGCTTTTGACAGCGCTGACTTGATGTGGCTGACACCTTCAAGCTCGGACAATTCGCTTTCCCGCGCCTTGATCATTTCCATTGCGTCAATTGCAGTTTCCCGCTTGACAATCTGTTCGACACTGTTGACAACCTCGGCGGCCTGTTCCAAGGCACCAACCTGCGTCAGCAGGGTGTGAAGGTGCCCGATTGGTTCGTACGACGCATCGGCGCCGCGGCGATACTGGCCGCGGGCAATCTTGTCTGCCTTGGCCAGCTCCTTATATTGATCGTGGCGTGATTGCCAGGTGTCCGAAAGGTTCATTTTGAGTTCAGCCACTTGCGCTTCCAGTTCCTGAATGTGTTGTTCAAGCTTGATGATCTCTTCCTGGGATGGAGCGCCTTGACGCTGGAACCGATCCAGTAAATTGAGTTCGTCTTCAAGTTGGTCTTCCAGCCTGCGCAGGAACCGCTCTTCACGCCGATATTGTTGGTGTTCCGATCTGAACCCTTCGGAATACTCTTCAAGTGCGGCTGCGGCCAGCTGGCTTCGTTCAACATTTTCAAACACGGATGTCGCTTCGTCAAAACTGCTCGTAACCTTGTCCCGCAAGTCTTCCGGCAGCATGGAATAGTCAACACCGCGCATATCGTTGATCAAGGCGGTCAGCGACTGACGGTTGTTCACATAATACGGAAACAGATCCTCTTCCATGCAATACTGTAACTTTGGATTGACCGGGGGCGGCGCGGTCTCTGCGGTGAGATGCGTTCTATTTGGCATGTAGTTGACCAGGCTTGGAAAGTAACCGGCAATCGCGAGGCCCAACAGCTGAAGACCGATGAACGCCACGGCACCCTTGTATATATGCGTCGTCTTGACCGTGCGCGGCGCGACGCCGCGCAAGTAAAACAAGGCGAAGCCGAAAGGAGGTGTTAAAAACGACGTCTGGATATTGAGCCCAACCATCACCCCCAGCCAGACCGCCGTGATGTTGGCCGCCGGGTCGGAAAGCAGGATGGGTGCTACGATCGGAACGACGACCACTGCGATTTCAATGAAGTCAAGGAAGAATCCGAGCAGAAAAATGACCAGCATCACGACCAGGAACTGGGTCCAGAACCCGCCTGGCAGACCGGTCAGGAAGTGGCGTACAAGCTCCTCACCGCCAAATGCCCTGAAAGCCGATGTCAGCATCGCTGCACCGATCAGAATGATGAATACCATCGACGTGGTCTTGGCAGTATCCACCATGACACTGACCAGTGTATTGTTCATCGTGTATGCGCGCCACACGCTCCAAACGAGTGCCGCCACAAACACCGCTACGGCTACGCCGGCGATGAGCACAGCCATCAGTTCCGCTTGGCTGTGGATGCTTTTGATGTTGAGTTTAAAAAACTGCAGCAGAACAACGATGACGGCAATCGACAATACGGCCATGATGGTCGGAGTAAATTGATGGCGATGTCCCTGGGTCAGCCGGTACCCGCCCATGATAATTGCACCCACGGCACCGATGGCACCTGCCTGGTTGACAGTTGCAACGCCTAGAATGATCGATCCCAGAACCACAAAGATCAGTGACAGGGGCGGTATAAGTGACAACGCTATGCCCGTCGCGAATTTCATGTCATATTTACCGTCATAAGGGACGGGTGGCGCGGTTTTTGGTTTCAGCAGGGCAACGATCAGGATGTAGAGCATATAGAGACTGACCAGGATAAGGCCTGGAATCAGGGCGCCCATGAACATGTCGCCGGCGCTGGCGGAGGTAATATCCAGCTCTGTCGGCAGCGAGAACTCCCCGGTCAGTTCCTTGTAATTCGCCTTGCGTGTGGTGCTGGCCTGATCCGCAGCATTGGACAACTGGTCGGCGAGAATGATCAGCACAATAGACGGCGGTATGATTTGCCCGAGTGTACCTGATGCGCAGATCGTGCCTGTAGCCAGTGGCCTGGAGTAGTTGTTTCGCAGCATTGCAGGCAGTGAAATCAGACCCATGGCGATCACCGTGGCACCGAGAATACCGGTGGTTGCGGCCAGCAATGCGCCTACAAATACGACGGAGATTCCGAGTCCGCCGGGAATCGGGCCGAAAAGGCGCGCCATGGAGACCAACAAGTCTTCGGCGATGCGCGAACGTTCCAGCATGATGCCCATAAAGACGAACAGCGGAATAGCAATCAGCGTGTCTCGCTCCACCTCCCAGTACAGGCTTCTAAAGTTGGTAATACCGGCGGTGAGCCATTGGGTTGGCCCATCCTGAGCGAAGTATGCAGAAGGATCGTCGGCAAAGAAATACCCCGAGACAGCTGCAAGTGAAATTGTGAATATGGCCGAGCCTGGCAGCGCGAATGCAACCGGAAAGCCGGAGCTCAGCGCGACGATCATCACAAGAATCAGAATGCACAGGAAAACCAGTTCCATAAATCAGGCGTTTGCTCCTTCCGGCAAGTTTGGCTCGGCTGACTCATCGGATTCGGTTTCTGTCAGTTTCGACATATTCGAGAGAAAAAAGCTCACGAACTGGATGGCCATGGTGACTGCGAATACGATCAGATAGACTGCCATGAAGTACTTGGTATACATGCCGAATCCGCTTTGCGAGATTTCATAGCTCAGCATCGGGCTGATAATGATGCTGCCGCGGCTGTTGGTTCCGAGTATAAGGATGGTCCAACAAAGCGGCAGTCCGAGTATCAGGGATCCAATGGCGTTGCTTGTTGCCTTGCCTCGCTCGGTGAAATTGGTGTAAAACACGTCGACTCGCACATGTCCGTCGTGCATGAGTGTGTACGCACTGGCAAACAAGAACAAACCAGCATACCAGAATCTTACAAGATCACCCTGAAATGCCTGCTCGTAAGAAAATACGAAGCGCGAGACGACGATGACAAACTCAGCGGCAACAATCATCAGCGCCAACCAAATAAAACCGATAGAACGATTGAACAGCGCAACTAGTGCTGCGACACAGATTAACGGATAGTGAATCCAAGTGCCGCGGAAAACTGAACGGCCAAGCTGTGTGGCCAAGTGATCGCCGAAAATGACAGGCAGGAATCCTTCCACCCTCAAAAATGAGATCAGTGCATCCGTGAATCCAATCAGAAAGATCGACCAGAATGCTAGACGTGTGAAATAAGCAGCCAACGCGTCATAAAGTTCGGCATCGCTGTTCAAGTCCCGGTCAGGGGTGCGAAAAACCCACAAAACCGCCAAGACCAGCAGTGCCGCAGTAAATAGAAACTGAATCCAGCCGGTTACCAAGACAAGTCCTTCGATAGCCTTGAACTTATCGTCTTGGGCCAGGATCCCAAGGTGTGCAAGAAACCGACTGATGCCCGGCCAGTCAGTCCAATAGATGAAGAAGTTGTCGATGAGAAACAGCAATACCGCTGCAACCATTACGACAGATAAAGAACGTATAAGTCGCGGATGGCGGGCAGCGGTTTCCAGAAATCGGAACGGAGCAATTCGCATAAGAATCCCGTTTCGGCGCGGGTCTTCGCTTGTGCAATATGAGTACAGGCTGTAAAACTGGAAAACGGGACCCTAAGGCCCCGCTTTCCCAGAAACATAAAGACCTGCTAGATAAATTCCGGTCAGGTTTCGCAATAATTTGCGGTTAGACTCCGGTGACCCGATTGCGTTGACTCAGGTACTCCTGATCAGCAATTTTTTGCCAGCCACCGATATCGGACCGTGCACGCAGGAAGCTTTCATGAACTCGTCGGGCGAGGTCACTGTGTTCCACAGTTTCCGCAAACACCTCTTCTGCAGCTTCGCCGAAAGAGTCGTAGATGTCGTCGTTGAACTTGCGCAACTCTACACCCTGCTCATTGACCAGTTTCGTCAGAGATGCGCCGTTATTGGCGTTGAACTCGGCCATCATCACATCATTTTCCATTGATGCGGCTGCGTCAATCATGGTTTTATCGGATTTGGAGAGACTTTCCCAAAAATCCTTGTTGATGCCAGCGGCCAACATGGAGCCCGGCTCATGCATACCAGGATAATAGTAGTATTTGGCTGCTTCATAGAACTTCATCGCTGCATCATTCCATGGCCCGACCCACTCGGTGGCGTCAATTGCACCGGAAATCAGGTTTTCGTAGATTTGGCCACCGGGCAACGAGACCGGCGAGGCACCGAGTTTCGCCAAAACGTCCCCACCAAGACCCGGAATACGCATTTTGAGACCCTTGAAGTCATCAGCGCTTTCCATCTCCTTTCGGAACCAACCGCCCATTTGCACGCCGGTATTTCCGCACATCAGATTCTTCAGGCCGTATTCTCCAGCCAGTTCGTCCCATAGTTCCTGCCCACCCCCAAATCGGATCCAGGCATTCATCTCGGTATAAGTCAACCCGAATGGAACCGCTGTGAAATACGCCCATGCAGGGTGTTTACCTTTCCAGTAGTAGTCCGCGGCGTGATAAATCTGTGCGTTGCCGGAGGCTACCTCGTCAAAAGAGTCAAAGGCACCCACACGTTCCCCGGCGGAGAAATAATCAACTTGAAATCTGCCATCACTGATGTCAATCAGCCGTTGGGCAAATCTTTGCGCGCCAGTACCGAGACCCGGGAAGTCTCTGGCCCACGTAGATACGACAACAATTGAGACTCGCTCCTGCGCAATTGCAGGTGCGGCCAGTGTGGAGACACCTGCAGCAGCGGCAGCAAGCGCACTGCCTTTCAATAAATCACGGCGTTTCATTTTGTGATCCTCCTCATAAAGAAATACATGAACAACGTTTGCATTGTAATCGATAGTAATTGAAGGGTTAAAAAATTCTCACGGGTTATCTGTCGACCCGGTTATGGTTCTGTCACGTTTTCATTGATTATCCTCGCGCTCAGTCCAACACTAGAAATTCAAGTTTCTCAGCTCGTGGTTCAACGACCTCGGTGACACAGGATGCTGAGGCTGATCGAACTGTCGCCGCAGCGAAGCCTGGTTTGGGAATTATTGTCGCCGAGTTGCAAATTCGTGCGAGATTCAGTTCCTGACTGAATCAACGTCGTTTCTGCAAAGTAAACATAAAAGATACAACCATTTATATGACGAACGATTCGATTTTTCGTAAATTTTGAGTAACGTCGGAAGACTTTTAATTAAAAAAAATACTTGCATTAATTTCATTTTCGTCAATAATGCTTATCCCTGCTCCAGAATAAAGTCCTGTTCGGTCCGCGATAGAAATCTCGAATAATGTCAGATTCAATAGTACACATCAGCGACACCTCATTTGATGAGGATGTCATCAATTCATCCATCCCTGTAATTGTCGATTACTGGGCGGAGTGGTGCGGTCCATGCAAAATGGTCGCGCCGATTCTGGAGGAGGTTGCGGTCGAATATGCCGGGTCGCTGAAGGTGGCCAAACTTAATATTGACGACAATCCACTCACACCGCCGAAATATGGGATTCGCGGAATCCCGACACTGATGATTTTCAAGAATGGTGCGGTAGAGGCTACGAAAGTCGGTGCCGTCTCAAAATCTCAACTGACAGCGTTCATTGACGGAGCGATTAACAATTGATCAAAGAAAGGTTATAATTTCCGCCGCCAATTTAGAATTCCTAAATTCCAGCGGGTCGCAATCGACCACCAGTCTCTTCTCTGACATCTAAGTTACCTACTACTCACAAACACATTCTTAATTCTCGGCAGCGCCTGCTGCCATCTCACCTATTGTGTTATCACAGAGGCATTTTCTATGGGAATCAGCTTAACCGAGCTAAAATCAAAATCACCAACTGAGTTGGTCGAAATCGCACGCAATGCGAACATCAACGGTGTGGGCCGGATGCGAAAGCAGGATCAAATTTTTGCCATCCTGAAGGCTGAGGCTCGAAGTGGCGGCAACATTACCGGCGAAGGCGTAATGGAAGCGCTCCAGGATGGATTTGGTTTTCTTCGATCACCATCAAGTTCCTATCTTGCGGGACCTGATGACATCTATGTATCGCCCAGTCAGATCCGGCGATTCAACCTGCGAACCGGAGACTCGGTATCCGGACTGGTCCGACCGCCCAAGGACTCGGAACGATATTTTGCGTTACTCAAGGTCGAGAAGATCAACAATGAGCATCTGGACAAGGTCAAGGACAAGGTTCTGTTTGAGAACCTCACTCCGCTGCATCCGGATGCCCGCATGCGACTCGAATTGGGCAATGGCAGTACGGAAGACTTGACCGCGAGGATTATCGATCTTGTAGCGCCGATCGGAAAGGGTCAGCGCGGACTGATTGTTTCGGCACCGAAGACGGGGAAGACCGTCATGCTGCAGCAGATCGCCCATTCAATCACCGCCAACAATCCGGAAGTGGAGCTGATCGTGCTGCTGATCGATGAGCGCCCGGAAGAAGTAACCGAAATGCAGCGTTCGGTCCGCGGAGAGGTTGTCTCATCGACTTTCGACGAACCCGCCTCACGACACATACAGGTGGCTGAGATGGTAATCGAAAAAGCCAAGCGTCTGGTTGAGCACAAGCGTGACGTAGTCATTCTTCTCGACTCGATCACACGACTCGCACGAGCGTACAACACTGTGGCCCCGGCTTCGGGTAAAGTGCTCACGGGTGGTGTTGATTCAAGTGCCCTGCAACGACCGAAGCGTTTTTTCGGTGCGGCAAGGAATGTCGAAGAGGGCGGAAGCATTACGATTCTCGCTACGGCGTTAATCGAAACCGGTTCAAAAATGGATGAAGTAATCTATGAGGAGTTCAAGGGCACCGGCAATATGGAGATTCACCTTGATCGCCGTATCGCTGAAAAGCGGGTCTACCCCTCGATCATCATTGCGAAGTCCGGAACACGTCGGGAGGAGTTGCTCACAGAGCCAACTGAGCTGAAAATGATCTGGGCGATTCGTCGACTGTTGCATTCGCATGACGATATCGAAGCGATCGAGCTGCTGCTGGAGAGGCTTCGTGCAACAAAGACCAACGCGGAGTTCTTTGCTTCGATGAAACGAGCATCCTGACGGGCCAATTGAGCTGTCAGGATTTTACGACCGGGAAGAATTCGATCTGGTAACATATTGTCTCCTGTAATTCCGGTCAATGAGTCTTACGGCCTGGACAATATTTTTCGGGCACTGATCGAAAAACCCAAACCAAGTATGTGAACCCCATGAAACAAGGCATTCACCCTGATTACTCGACCATCAAGGTCACCTGCGTCTGCGGGAACAGTTTCGAGACAAGATCGACCTTGAAAAAGGACCTGAACATCGAAATCTGTTCCGTCTGTCATCCCTTCTATACCGGCAAGCAGAAGATTATCGACACCGCCGGTCGAGTTGGACGATTCAAGGAGAAGTACGGACTCTGAGAGTTCTTCCTGTCATCGGCGAGTCTGGACCAGACTGTGATGACGCTCACGTATTGTGCCTGGCACACAACCCACCACAATTTCAGATCATGTCGAATGGGCGCTCGCGCGTCTTGAGCAATCTGACTCGTTCTTCGGGCATGGTTGCGACAACGCCCGTGATGAGGCCATCTGGGTGACATTGCATGTGACCGGCCTGATTGATCACGAATACGAAGACGTCTGTCATAAAAAAGTAAGCCGTGAGCACAGTTCTGCGATTCAGGCACTGATCCATGCCAGAATCAACTTGAGAAAGCCGCTTGCCTATCTGATTCGAGAGGCATGGTTCGCAGGACATGCGTTTTACATCGACGAACGCGTCATCGTGCCAAGATCACATTTCGGAGACCTGATTCAAGACGGTTTCGCCCCCTGGATCAGCCCGCAGTCCGTGCGCCATGTATTGGACCTGTGTACCGGCAGCGGGTGTATCGGCATCGCGATGGCTTTGAAATACCCGGATGTGATTGTCGATGCAGTTGATATCGACCCTGATGCGCTTGATGTGGCCCGGATCAATGTCTCGCGCTTTGGCGTCGACAAGCGGGTGCGGCTGGTCGAGAGTGACCTTTTTGAACGTCTTGAGAGGAATCGTTACGACCTGATCGTATGTAACCCGCCTTATGTCAGCAGTACTGACGCCGACGATCTGCCAGCGGAATACCACCACGAGCCGCGACTGGCACTGGAAGCGGCAGATGAGGGTCTGAAAATCGTAAAGAAGATACTTTGCCAAGCGATTCGGCACCTGTCCGACAACGGGCACTTGCTGATTGAGCTTGGCGGATCGGCACAGACTCTGGAGTCACAGTTCCCGGACATTCCGTTCTTGTGGCTGACTTCAAGAAGCGGCGAGTCGGTTGTATTGTTGATCAGTGCCGAGCAACTGAAGGTGTACGAGTCCAGATTCAGTCGGAACTGAAGCTGGAACGCGGTTAGATCTCGATCATTTCGAAATCTTCTTTCACGGCGGAACAATCCGGGCACACCCAGGAATCCGGAATGTCTTCCCAACGTGTTCCGGGCTCGATTCCCTCTTCCGGCATGCCGAACTCCTCCTCATAGAGGAAACCGCACACCACGCACATATATACCTTGTAGTCCATCGAAGGTCAGATTCGCCCTCAGATTCGTTTTGCTCAGGCTGATAGTCAGGATCGAAGGATCCGACCACTCAAGCAGGCGGCGGAAAGATGTATCACTTGTCCTTGTCAGTTGGCGGAATGCCGTACATGTTCAGCATCTGCTGCTGCATGTCGGTCCAAAGTTTGAAATTCTTCTGTGTCATTTCGCTGACTGAAGACATGCCACTTGCGCTCAGCAGTTCGTTCAACTGGTCCTGATAGGCCTGCTGCTGGCCATTGACGATTGAAACGGTCTTGCTCAGATAGTCCGTAAATACACTCTGAAACGCGCCGCCATAAAACCGAATCATCTGACTGAGAATTTCGGTCGTGAACATAGGGTGCCCCCCGAGTTCCTGTTCAGCGATCACCTGAAGCAGAACCTGTCTGGTAATATCATCACCTGATGTGACATCAGTTACCGCGAACTCAACACCGTCCAGCACCAGCTGACGCACCTCCGACAGGTTCACATATTTCTTTTCTACAGTGTCATAAAGACGTCTGTTCGAATATTTCTTGATGACTCTTGGTTCGTCCATGGCATGCTCAATACATATGCTGTCCGCCGTTGATGTCGATGGTCGACCCGGTAATGAACGATGCCTCCTTATCGACCAGAAACAGCACGCCCCTCGCAATATCCTCGGCGCGCCCCAGTCTCCCGACCGGAATCGTCTGAATAATCTTCTCAAGCACCCGTTCGGGAACCGCGCGCACCATGTCTGTGTCGACGTATCCTGGTGCAATTGCGTTGACCGTAATGCCTTTGCCGGCACCTTCCTTGGCGAGTGCCTTGGTGAATCCGTGAATACCGGATTTGGATGCTGAATAGTTGACCTGGCCATATTGGCCGGCTTGGCCGTTGATCGAGCCTATGTTGACGATTCGTCCGAATCCTCGCTCGCGCATCCCTTCAATCACACAGCGGCACATGTTGAAACAGGACGAAAGATTCGTCTGCAACACCTCATTCCACTGATCAAAATCCATCGAATGAAGCGTTTTGTCCCGGGTGATACCGGCGTTGTTGACAACGATGTCAATATTGCCGAGATCTTCAGTAATCTTTGCAACGCCCGCCTGGCACTGCCCAAAGTCGCTTACGTCGAACTGATAGGTTGGAATTCCGGTTCTTTCGCTGAATGCGTGTGCGCGTTCAACATTGCCGGCATAGTTCGCCGCAACGTTGAATCCTGCCCCAGACAGCGCGATCGAAACCGCTTCACCGATACCTCTGGTACCGCCTGTAACGACGGCAACTTGTGAATTCATATAGTCGTCCTTGATGTCAAGTTAAAAGTGATATTTTACCACTGCCGCGGCATGCTCAGCTCCCGCCAGACGTTGTCGAAGGTCAAGCCGGTCAGGCCATCTGAGATAATACTTCCAACACTCTTGCGGGATGAGCCGACGCTTTCGGAACCCGTTTCCAATGGTGAGCGATCCTGCCTTCGCGGTCAACGATCACTGTTGATCGGATCACGCCGATTGTCTTTATGCCATACATATTTTTCTCACCGTACGCACCATATTCGCTCATGACCTTGTGTTGCGGATCACAGAGCAGGGTAAATGGCAAATTGTACTTGTCAACAAACTTGGCGTGGGATTCGGCATCGTCCGGTGATACCCCGATCACTTCGGTACCAGTGTCTCGAATGTCATCCCACAGATCCCTGAAACCACATGCCTCCTTCGTGCAACCGGGTGTGTTGTCACGCGGATAGAAAAAGATTACAACGTTGTTACCTCGCAAGTCAGAAAGTGACACATCAGCACCGTCAGTCGACTTCAACGTAAAGTCCGGTGCGTTCTGCCCTATTGTTACAGTCATCGTTCATCTCCAATTGTTTGTGATCAACTGAGTGTCAATTGGGAAAATCCAAGAGAAAACCCGAACCGGCACAGATTCGTCAAATTGTATTACGCCAGCCACACTATGGGAATCAATCAGTTTTTTCGTATTGCGTCGGGTACGGGTTAGAAAAATTCTTGGCAATGATGTGAACAGTCACAAAAAATTCTTGGTGACCAGATTACCGGTTTACGAAACCAATTAAATCTTTTTGGCGCGGCCGGCAGCGTATCAGGTTGCCTTCGTGCAACCCGCGAATTTCTCTTTCCACATAGCGAATGACCTCTTCACGATCGTTCTCCGGAATTCCCGCTTCCACAGCCATCCTATCGATATCTTCCTGACAAATCGCTTTCAATTCCAAAACGCAATGCTGCACTGCGAACAAAAACGCGATAGGTGAGTGCGGCCTTACCAACAAGAACCTCAAATTCCTCTTCAATCGCATAAGGGGAATCGAGAGGCTGGCAGCTTGAGCGGGCCCATTCTGACAGGCATTTTCCTTAATCTGCCGGCCATAGATGGGTCTATGAGAAGACCATCTGCAAGCAGGGCGTGAATGTTGAATATATCCCGTTGATTGATCGAGATATCTGCCAAGTCATCAACAACATACTTTATGGCTTCCTGGTGATTGAGGATCATTATGGCTTCCCTTCGATCTCTATCAGGCGCTTCTTGCCCGAAGCGAATTAAACGTTCCGATTCAAGAATGTTATAGGTGTTTCCTTCCATCCGAGATGACGCCCACGACAGATCTACAAGTATTCTGCGGCATGATGAAGCGGCAAAAGACTAACACAAAATTGGTGTTTTCGTGTCCAACGATTTAGGATGGCAAGACAGTGCGACCCGCACATCGATGGTTGGCGATCGGGAACCCGAGTCAGCAAGGTTGGGCGAAAGATACTAAAACACTTGACAAGAGAAAGTGAAAACTTATTCAATAGAAACCGAAGCCTGACGATGAGGCATGAGCTCGAGAGTCCAAACAAAGTCAGAGTGAGTTCTGACAGACACGAGTTGGTCGTTTTAGGTCCGAAAGTTTCAATTCTAACGTTGGTGGCAGATTATGGATTCTTTAGCAACACTCATTAACGGCGTCAAACAAAATTTGATTACTTCAGTCAACGCGTACCCGAGCGAAGCGTCGGTTAGTGTACAGATTGTCATTCCTGTCTTGACCCACCTTGGCTGGGATACTACTGATCCAAACGTAGTGGTTCCTGAATATTCAGTCAACAATCGTAGGGTGGATTATGCGCTGATTGTTCCTAAAGTCAGTGCGAATCCCAGATGTATCATTGAGGTGAAGGCTCTTGGAAAAGTTGATGCGGATCAGCAGTTGTTCGAATACGCATTTCATACCGGAGTAGCACTTGCATTCTTAACTGATGGCAGAGAATGGAGGGTTTACTTACCGATTGAGCCCGGCAGCTATCAGGAACGCTTGGTTAGAACTTTTGATTTTGCCGGCGGCGACGAAAATCAAATAGCCAATGATCTTCGTGAACTTTTGTCGTATGACAACGTAGCGTCTGGCAAGTCAATTGAAATTGCAAAAAACATCAAAGAGAAAATTCAAAATCGCAACCTCGCAAGATCCAAAATTAGCGAAGCCTGGGGAAATTTGACGTCTGGCGAAGAAGCAATATTTGTTGAATTTCTTATAGAGGAAACTTCGCGAATATGCGGGTTTGCCCCTGAACAACAAGATGTAATTCAATTTTTTGAGAATTTGAGGTCACCTTCTCAACCCACTTCACACGAACCACGCGTAAAACTATCTGGTGATAAATCAACGCGGACATCCACCTTCAAAGGAAAAATTACTTACTGCCTATTCGGAGAAGAATATACCGAGCCCAATTACGGATCAGCATATGTGAAAATAATGGAAGTCTTGGCTCCGCGCTTATCAACTCAAGAGTTGAAAAGTTTAAATTTCTTTTATGAACGAAAGGCGGATATGCCGATATCAATGGTTAATCGTGCTCGCCCTGTTCGAAGTGGAAGTTGGTGGATAAGCACACATTCGAATACCAAAACAAAATTCCGGCATATCAAAATAGTGTGCAATGAATTATCTGTCAAATTTCAATCTGAGGAAGGAGTCCTATTGCCTGATCCGAATCAATCGAAAAGTCGTTCCTAAGCAAAATTCTGACGTTTTGCAATCGAAGGCGGCTTACACTAACAATATCCGGAGCAGATTCGGTGCGCTCGTCTTGCTGATATAGTGGTGATGTAGCAGTCGGAAAGGTTGCTCCTTTTCGCAACTGAGTTCGCCAGGTCATTCTCAGTCGAACCAATCAACTATGTAGACAGCCATGGGCAACTATATTCACTCCAAACTTCGGAAAGCATCCACCGTTGAGTTAAACAGAGCCATTGTGAATCATCATGGGAAGGATTGTGCGGTCGAACCAACCGACACGATTTCAAAAACCTGATCACCATGTTTAATCCTTGGGCAACACAAAACCCCACCGACATCTACTCAATGTGGACTAAAGCGTGGTCAAACGCATCGCCGGCTTCTCCGGTCTACGCGCAAATGCACGAGCTTGGCAACTTCTTCCGCTCTGTGTTTGAGGCTGGGCAGAGTCCATCCGACCAAGCTGCCAGACAACGGCAGATGGAACAGATGATGAGGCAGTTCACCATCAACCCGATCCCGCCAAACTTCCCGCCCATGATTGATGTCTCGAACTACAACCCCTGGCAGCAGTTCTTCGACCAAGGCAAGACGCTGATGCGCCCAACGTCGTTGGGCAGTCAACCGCCCGCTCTTGGAATCGGGCGAGAATACCAGGAAGACTGGACTGAGTTATTGCGGCTGCAGCACGAATATGGATCCGCGTTGCGGGAGTTCACAGCAATGTTCGATAAATTCACAATCAGTGCCAGCGAACGCTTCATTGAGTCGATTTCGGACATGGACGAAAACATGGGATTCGAGGATGTCTGTCGACAGTGGATTGACTGTTGTGACAGTGAATTTCTGAAAGTCGCCGGCACTGAGGACTTTTGTGTGGCGTATGGCAATCTGATCGACGCCAGCATGCGACTGCTTCGTCATGGAACCAAAATGCAGGAACAGTTGGCCACTATGGCGGGACAACCCACGAGAACCGAATTGGATGACCTTCATCTGAAAAATTCGCAATCCACTGCGGAAATTGAGCAACTCAACCTTAAAGTTCAAGATCTGGAAAGACGTCTGAAGAGCGTGCAGGCCTCTCAACGCAAAAAGACATCGAGAGCGTCGAGCACACCGAAGCGGCCCTCTACCCGAAGCAAGAAGACGAAATAGCAAAAACCAATGCAGAATTTCGAAAAAATTATCGAGGAATCAGTGCAGTTCCAAACACGGCTTGCACAAGGCGCGCAGGTCGCGGCCGGACTCGGTGAGATTTGTGTGGGCTCGACACCCAAGGAACTGGTCGATCAGGTTGGCGGTTTGCGCCTGTATCGCTATCAGCCCTTTTCGGACACAGCGACAACCGCCAGTCCCTTGCTGATTATCTACGCTCTGGTTAATCGACCATATATTGTTGATCTTCATGAACAGCGATCGCTGGTACAAGGACTGCTCGCGGAGGGTATTGACCTGTATCTCATTGACTGGGGATATCCCGGGCCCGGCGACCGTCTTTTGAATCTCCAGCAGTATGTTTCTGTATTGATCGATCGGTGTGTAGACCGAACACTGCAAAACTCAGGCGCAAAGCAGGTGAATCTTCTCGGCATATGTCAGGGCGGCACCATGAGTCTTTGCTACTCGGCCCTCCAACCGCGCAAAGTGCGAAATCTGGTCACGATGGTTACACCCGTTGACTTCCACACTTCAGACAATATGCTCGCGCACTGGTTTCGCGAGATTGATGTCGACCTTTTGGTTGACACGATGGGCAACGTTCCGGGAACACTTCTGAACAGCATTTTCCTATCGTTGAGACCCTACAAACTGGGTGTTGAGAAATACCTGGATTTTGTGAAGATTTCCGACGATCCAGAAAAGGTGGAGAACTTCATGCGGATGGAAAAATGGATATTCGACAGCCCCGATCAAGCGGGCGAGATGTTCCGCGACTTTCTCAAGAACTTTTTTCACGAGAACAGGCTGGTAACCGGAGGATTATCGATCGGCGGCCTGCCTGTTGATATGAAGTCTGTATCGCAACCATTGCTGAACATCTTCGCCAAACAGGATCATCTGGTTCCACCCGCCTCGTCGCAGGCGTTGAAATATCTAACCGGATCGAAAGACTGTTCCGAACTCGCCTACGATACAGGACACATAGGGATTTACGTCAGTGCCAAAGCCGGGCGCGACATTCCACAGAGAATGGCAAATTGGCTTCGCGAGCGGGCCTGACGCAGGTCTGGCCAAATCAGTTCTTGATTCGGAACTTGATTGATGGAAATCCGATGCTGTCCAGAAATTCGGCGGCTTCGTGCAATACATTCAACTGGTCAAAGGGACCAAGTCGAACTCGGTAGAAGTCTCCCCGATCCTCGACAGTCACCTTCTGGATAAATGCCTGCTGGCCGCTCAGGGCAAGTTTTGCCTTGACCGCATCCGCATCCTCGAAGTTATTGAAGGAGCCGACTTGCAGTACATATTCGGAGCCTTCAGGTTCTGGCGGCAGCTGGACAGTTTGTTCCGGCTGCGTATTCTCACTTTCAGTATCTTCGGGCTGGGACACCTCGGCTGTCTGCTGTTTCAGTTCTGGAGCAACGACCTGGGGCAACACGTACTCATCTTCCAACAGAAACTGGTGATAGCCGAATTGAAGCTTTGATTGGGCGTCGGCTGTCGACTCTTCCTTTGTACCTTGCGACTCGGTCACACTGTCACTTTCTTCAACCCGGTCGAGCAGGCTCGCGATGCCGGCCCCGATATTCAAAGGTCTGTCTTCCATTGCGCCCATCGTCAGCACGGTGGATATCACACCGACTAGGATTCCCAGAATGAACAGGCCGAATCCTGACGACTTTCGCCGGTTGGTTTTTTTGTTCCGCTTACGCGACATCGTGAATTATCCTATCGAGCGGTTGGTCGGTATGCCTGTATCCTGATCTGACCGGTGAACGCCGGCCTGTTGCCAATGGATTTGCGCTGAGATAATGAGTTTGCGTTGGCTGCACTGCGGTGTCGGGACTCGATAACTGCCTCAATGGAGACTGCTCCATTACCACTTGCATCGCTGGGAAACTATATATCATTGGGCGGTAAGTGTCAACTATTTATATTTTATCAATAACTTACATTGATGTGGGCGCGGACACCCCAATGATATCAAGACCGTTCGCAAGCACCTGCCGAACTGAATCAATCAAGTCAAGCCGCGCACAACGCAATGCGTCCGCACAGTCGAGAATTCTCTCCTTGTTATAAAAGGAGTGAAAGTCAGTTGCAACGTCCCTCAGATAATACGCAACCTGGTGTGGTTCATAGTCGTTCGCAGCGCTGTGGACCACGTCTGGAAAACGCGAAAGGCGTCGAAGCAGATCCAATTCCGAATCCTCTGTCAGCAGGGAATGGTCGCCGTCGGTTCGATTGAGACCGCGCTCGTGCAACTGTCGCACGACGCTGCAGATTCTTGCATGGGCGTACTGAACGTAATAGACCGGGTTCTCGCCGGTTTGCCGTTTTGCGAGTTCAAGGTCGAAATCAAGATGCTGCTCGGACTTGCGCAGGATATAGAAAAATCGCGCCGCATCCCGACCGGTTTCCTCAATCAGTTCCTTCAGCGACACAAACTCTCCGGTTCGTGTCGACATCGACGCCTTGACAGAGTCGCGATAAAGCGTTGCAAATTGAACCAGCAGGATCTGAAGCCGCTGTGGATCCTCGCCACAGGCCTCCATCGCCGCTTTCATCCGGGTGACATAGCCGTGATGATCGGCACCCCAGATATTGATCACAAGATCATAATCCCGTCTCAACTTATCCAGGTGATAGGCAATGTCGGATGCGAAGTAAGTGAGATCGCCGTTCGCCCGAACCACCACCCGGTCTTTCTCATCGCCGAATCCACTGGAACGGAACCAGGTTGCGCCGTCCGCCTCGTAAAGAAAACCGCGCTCCCGCAATTGTCTGATCGCACGCTCTACATCACCGTGCTTCGACACCTGGCTTTCAAAAAACCACCGGTCGTGCTGAACTCCGAAACGCGTGAGATCGGACCGAATCATCTCCATCATGTCTGCGAGAACATCGTCGCGCAACTGAAAGTAGGCGTTCTCTCCCAAAAATTGTCTGGTGCAGCTGATCAACTCGGTCAGGACAGCATCCCCGTCTTCGAGTTGAACATCGAACCGGGCACAGTCCGAACACACAAGCGAAGCGTGCTGCCGGACTTTGAGATTCTGAGCGCTTTCAATGATGTATTCACCCTGGTAGGCGTTATCCGGAAGTTTGACATCAAGGTTATGGAGCTGCAGATAACGGATCCAGACGCTTACACACAGGATATCCATTTGTCGGCCGAGATCATTCACATAGTATTCGGTATCCACGTGGTGGCCAGCCGCCCGCAACAACCGTGCGAGCGCATCGCCGAAGGCTGCTCCGCGACCGTGTCCGACATGCAGCGGACCGTTCGGGTTGGCGGAGACGAACTCAAGCAGGATACGGCCGGCTGTGCCAGGTGATGACTTGCCGAAATCGTCACCGCGTTTGAGTATTTCGCCGACCAAGCCTGTCAGGGCCTGTTTCGCGATGAAGAAATTTATGAACCCGGGGCCGGCAATTTCGGTCCGTTCCAGAAATTGCGCCGACGGGAGGCTGGCCTGTATTCTTTCCGCCAGCTCACGCGGCTTCATACCGCTTGCACGCGCCATGCTCATTGCCACGCCGGTTGCGTAATCGCCTTGACCGGCACGACGTGACGCCTCGACCGGACAATGCTCGGGAACAGCTTCAGCCGACAGTTCTCCCGATGCCGCAAGATGTTCAATGGATTGCGCGAGCAGGTCCTGTATTTTCGCTTTCATGCAGTTTGGAGACTCACATCAAGTCGATAGGGTCGACATCCAGACTCCAGCGCAACTGGCCTCTTTGAGGAATTTTTCGCAGCATTTGGGTCCAGATCCCGAGAAACTCCCTCATTGACCTGGGATTTTCGCCCGATACGAGCAGTTGCGCCCGATGCCTGTTGGATATTCTCTGTATCGGGGACTGTACTATATCAAATAGCCTTATGCCGCAATGGGATTGAAGTCTCAGAATGCTTGTAGCGTTGTCAAATGCCTGGTTGAGAAAATCCAGCTCTTTTCCCGCTTTTGGAGAATTCGCGCGAAGTAACGCATAGTGGGAATAAGGCGGTTGTCTTGCCGCCTTCCTCCGATCCAGTTCTTGCGAGGAAAATTGGAGGTAATTGTGAGTCAGCAGGCTGGAAAACACCTCATGGTCCGGAAACAGCGTCTGTATATAGACGTCACCAGGTTTTTCAAATCGGCCGGCTCGGCCGGCAACTTGCAGTACTTGCTGAATCATATGCTCTGTCGCACGAAAGTCCATACTGAAAAACCCGGCATCGACATTGAGGATGCAAACCAAAGTGACATTCGGAAAGTCATGCCCTTTCGACAACATCTGCGTGCCGATAAGGATGTCCACTTCGCGGTTGTGGATACGTTGGAACTTCCTTTCGAACTCAGCGTAGGATTGGGTGGTATCGCGATCAATTCGCATTACGCGCGCGCCGAGAATCTCACTTCGCAGCAGTTGTTCAATACGCTGCGTCCCCTCTCCCAGCTGACTGATTCGTTCTGACATGCAGTCAGGACATCGGCTTGGCGGCGTGTATCTCGCGAAACAGTGGTGGCAATGCAATTTCTGATCGACAATGTGATAAATGACGTTGGCGTCGCAATTGGCACAAGTTGCTGTCCATTTGCAGTCAAAACAAATGAACACCGGCGCAAATCCACGACGATTGATGAATATCAGGCTCTGTTCCTGACGATGCAGTCGCTTTTCGATTTCGCTCAATAGCGGTACCGCCACGCCGTCTTTGAGAATCGATCTGTTGAGATCGATGAGGTTCATGGACGGCATCCGGATGTTTGTCGCGCGCTCAGGCAAATCAATCGTTTCAAGTCGACCGACCTGCGCGGCGTAGACAGTCTCAATCGACGGCGTCGCAGTCCCGAAAACCAGCGGAATCCTCAACGTCGCGGCTCGGTGGATTGCAACTGACCGTGCGTGATAGCGCACCCGCTCCTGTTGCTTGTACGATGTGTCGTGCTCTTCGTCGATGACGATCATCGCGAGTTTGCGAAATGGAAGAAAGACCGCAGACCGCGTTCCGATCACGACTTTGGCTTCTCCGGTACGAGCGGCCCACCAGGTCTTGTGTCGCTGAAAGTCTGTCATTCCGGAATGAAAGCAGCAAGCAGTGATTCCAAGTGCATGATTGACTCGCTGTTCGAGTTGTGGAGTCAGTCCGATTTCCGGAACCAGCAACAGGGCCTGCCCACCGTCGCGCAAAATCCTGTCTATGGCGTGGAGATACACTTCGGTCTTGCCGCTGCCGGTGACTCCATGGGTCAGGAAACACTGATAGACATCCAGCGTGCTGACAATCGTTTCGACCGCACTGACTTGCGCCGGCGTAAGATCCTGCAACAGGTTCGCGGCGCCGGCGTATTGGGCACTGTGCAGTGGCTGCGCCTCGACCAGCTGCTTGGACATCAACTGGCGCAGTGCGCTTTGCCAACTTTTTCCAGCGCGACTGATTTGTGTCCGATCGACGGGCTCGCCCGCGGACTTCAGTATCTCAACGATGCCACTTTGCACCCTTGCTCTCGACAGTTCGCCGATGTCAAGATTGCATCCGGTCTCGGTCAGAACATAACCCATTTCGACGTTTGGCTGTAGTGACTTTCCGTTTCGGATCGCGCTTGGCAACGCCGCCCAGATAAGCTCACTGATCGGTTGGTGGTAGTATTGAGATGACCATTGCAAAGTGCGAAGCAGGTCCTCGTCGATGACCGGTTCAGTCTCAATTACTGAAATGATAGACTTGATCTTGCTGGACTCGAATTTCGACTCGCGCGGGTGTTCGACGATAATCCCCAGACGCGTTCCGCGTCGGAACGGAACAACAACCCGGCACCCCACTTTCGCTGACTCATGAGATTCGCACTGGTAATCAAACAGGTCCATGTGACGTATCGGTATCGCGACCCGAACAATGCGCAGTGTTTCGGCATCTGAACTTTGCGATAAAATGCTACTCAATTTGTGCCTTCTCCCAATCTCAGCCGGCGGACAGTCTGAATCAATTTTAGACCATCACGCTCGGTCTGTATGACTACAGGTAGCCTGATGGATGCGGTCAATCCGAAAGCACCCTTGTGGGACGATGTCAGTGCGTGCCTTCAGGATGAAGTCCGGACTGTCACCGCCCTGTCAAACAGCAGTTTTTCCTGGAATTACGCCATCGAATGCGAATCCAATCAGTATTTCCTCAAGTTAAGTGCCGACCATGACTATACGGAAGCGGAAGCCGACGGACTGAAAGCGTTGTCGGCCGCGGATTCGATACGGGTTCCGCGACTCGTGGCTTGCAGCCGGACGCAAGCGTTTGGATTTCTCATCGTCGAATATCTTGCGCTCAATCATAGCCATCCGGACTTCGATCGTCTGGGACATGATCTCGCCAGGCTCCACCGTTTGCCCGCTGACGGGTCCTTTGGGTGGCATCGCAAAAACTACCTGGGCGCAACCGTTCAGATCAACTTGAGGCGGCAAAGCTGGGCGGCGTTCTTCCGCGACATGCGTCTGGATTGTCAGTTCGAACGGGCTTGCAACAACGGGTTCAGCACAAGTGTGGGAGCATTGCGGGATCAGGTTCTAGACCGTGTCACAGCAATACTTGACTCACACAAGCCCGAACCATCGCTTCTTCATGGCGATCTATGGCGGGGCAACTGTGGATTTATAGATGGTGGGGTACCGGTTGTATTCGACCCTGCCGTCTATGTCGGGGACCGGGAAACCGATCTTGCCATGACCCGGCTCTTTGGTGGGTTTCCGGAGTCTTTCTACGAAAGCTATCACAGGGAGTGGCCGCTGCCGTCGGGTTGGGCGCAACGGCAGGTCATCTACAACCTATACCATATCCTCAACCACCTGAATCTGTTTGGCAGCGGTTACCTGCAACAAGCGCTGTCGATGTGCAGGCAATTGCTGGCTGAGGATTAGCGACGCTTCCTGATGATGTCGTCCACGTATGGCCTGTTATCGTTTGTTTTCAGGCTTTCAAAATAGCGGATGAGACTCTCCCGGACGACCTGGAATGCCAATAGTTCCCAAGGAATCTCATCTTCAGAAAACAGTTCGACCTCGAGGCTTTCCTCACCTGGCGAATACTCCGGCGATTCGAGATGTGCACGATAGATGCAATAAACCTGGCTGACATGTGGGATGTTATAGACCGCGAACAATTCATCGATCTGCGCCACCGCCCTCGCTTCTTCATAGGTTTCTCGTGCGGCCGCTTCGTGAATCGTCTCACCTAGCTCCATAAACCCTGCGGGAATGGTCCATAATCCGTATCGCGGGTCAATCGCTCTTCGACACAATAGAATCTTTTCTTCCCATTGCACGATGCAGCCCGTGACGATCTTGGGGTTCTGATAATGTACCGCGTCACAGCTGTCACAGACATATCGCGGAAGATTATCGCCTCTGGGCACTTTCCTTGATACCGTCTCGCCACAAAAACTGCAATAGTTCATCTTTTTCGAATTCCAACTATTTGGCCGACCTGGTCGTGCGATACAGTATAAACCGTGATTCGCAATTTCATCGGATGTCGTAGCGCATGACAACTTTTCTGATCATTATTCCCTTCTTCGCTGTGATCGCGTGCGGATTTATTGCGTCGCGGCGGAAAATTATTGATTCCGCGGGACGCACAGGGCTCAATCGATTTGTCTATTATTTCGCGCTGCCGGTACTGACATTTTCGCTGATGGCTCAGTCTGACCTTGAGGATCAGTTTCAGCTGACATTCGTGGTCGCCTATCTCTGTGTGGCATTCACACTGTTCTTTCTGTCTTTTTTGGTTGCCCGACTGGTATTTCAATTGGGACGGAGCCTGTCTGTGGTGTTCGCAACCGCGTGCATATACGGCAATACCGGCTATTTCGGCCTGCCCTTTGTGATTATCGCTTTCGGACAGGATGCCAGCGTGCCGGTGATTGTGTGCACGACAATTGATCTTGCCGTCATGCTTCCGCTGGCCTCGATGATGCTTGAAAAGTCTGAGACCGGCCGCAAAGAATCAAGCAGTAACGTTTACACTGCATCGATCCTGTCGGTGATCAAGAACCCCTTGATTGTTGCGGCAGTTTTGGGAGCGATGCTCTCATTGTCAGGATTACAGGTTCCGGAAGCAGCTGATCGATTTGTAGTACTGCTTGGATCCGCGGCGGCTCCTTGCGCGCTGTTCGCACTTGGCTCAAGCATCGATGAGGACCGTGCTGAATTCCTGCAGCTGCAGATTTTTGTCATCAGCCTGATCAAGCTTGTAATCCATCCTCTGCTGATCTGGTTTGCCATGAGTCATCTGTTTTCCGTTGACGAAGGCTGGGCAAGAAGCGCCGTAATCGCAGCGGCCATGCCGGTTGCCGTCACCGCCTATATACTCGCTCAGCAATACAACATCTACGTCGCTCGCACTTCTGCTTCCATACTTCTGTCGACCTTGGTTTCCGTCGCCACCCTGACATTCATTGTGACGCGTGTCGGCTGACCTGACAGGTCCGCCCGCGCAGTGCCGGCGAAGCAGTTATCATATTGTCGACTGAGAGCAAGCGACCGCAGTCCGTCCAACTTCAATTCTCCCAGCTTTTTCATCTTTCATTATTGAGCCAGGCACCTTTGCGCCACAGGAATCGAGATCATGAATCTTCTGGTTGATATCGGTAACCAATACGTCAAGTGGCTATTTGGAGATCGGCACGGATCGTTTGATTCATCGTCGCTTGAATCTTGCATTACAGAATATTTGCGTCCGCTGGGCGGAGTAACAGGAATTTACTTCGTCAATGTCGCAGGAACGGATGTATCCGAAAGGTTTCGGAACTGTGTACGTCCGATATGGGGTCTGGATCCGGTTGAGATCTTCTCCCAGCCAGAACAATGCGGCGTCAAGAACTGTTACCGGCAAGTCCATCAGCTTGGCGCTGATCGATGGGTGGCCGCCATCGCTGCTTGGCACACAACTCGAACCGCGACGATTATTGTCGATTGCGGTACAGCCGTGACTGTCGATGCGCTGTCCGACTCGGCGGAGTTTATCGGCGGATCAATCATGCCAGGAATTGGACTGGCCATGGACTCTCTTTATCGACGGGCACCGGGCGTCCGTGAATCTTCCGATCAGATGCCTGCCGTGATACCAGCCACAGCAACCACAGAGGCTGTTGCCACCGGTGTGATCTTCTCATCTGTGGGTGGAATTGAGTTGCTGGTTGACAAGTATCGTGAAGTTGCCGGCGAGTCCTCAAGGCTGTTGATCACTGGCGGAGACGCACCGATCATTCAACAACACACCTCAAAGAAGTTCGAATACATGCCGAATCTTGTGCTTGAGGGGATTTCAATCATTGCTGACTCGACGAGTTGATGGGTGCCTCACATCCACCGACAAACAATCCGCCACTCGCAGTCGCCTGCGTGTGACATCGGCATTCAGCTGGATGGCGCAGGTCGAATTTCTGCCAGCGCGTTTGCCACAATCGACTCATCCACTTCGGAACAGTCGTTCAGATCGACGAAGTGACTGCTGTCCTCAAAGTCGCACTCCGTATATCCGAAGTTGATTGCACAGAATTTCCTCAGGGCCGAAATTTCAGTCAGCTGGTCAGCGTCCTGTGCACGCAACTTGTCTCGAACCCGCGCATCCAGCACCAGCATGCGGGGTACCAACTCGCCTTCCATGGAAAGGCAGCCGCGCATCCTGAATGCCGTAACACCCTTGCAATGATGCAATACAGTCGCCAGTCTCGAAGAAAGCCCCCGCCCTTCGCAATACAGCCCTGCGTCGGCAATCATGAGACTTGACCGTGATGCGAATTCACTGGCTGACAGCAGACCGCGGGACACTCCTGCGTCCTCATCCAACACCAGGTAGGATAGTTCGGCCTTGAGGTCCGCGTATTGACGAACGGCCTCCCGGTGACGGATCAGATTTTCGGGCGTTGCTCCGATCAGGATTTTTCTGATACCGGCCGATGCCATCACTTCAATGGTAAAACACACGCGGGGAATGTCATCGGCTGATTCTGTACGGTTTCCGGTTACCGTTATGGGCAAAGAAGCCTGCGACTGTCGTCCCAATGCAAAGATCAGACCCTTACAGTCCATACCGGGAAGGGGTATCAAAAAGTAAATGGAAACTTGGCCCGGATCCCAAACCGCCTTGTATCCGATTGATGAATGCGAACGGAATGGTCAAGTCGGTGTGTTTCGAGCCCAACTTGCGGCAGTTCACCGAAAGCCCATATAGATCACAAGCGGTTGGTCGTCCGACAGACCGTGAAAGACTGCCCGCAAGCGGCTCAACTCCTCTACGGATACGCCGTCCGTGAGTGGGCCCAACGCAATCAGGTCATCCCGCTGCACCTGTATGCCTCGATGTGCCAGCGCGTCGCGCACCTCCAGTACAAGATCCAGAGGATGCTTCGCCGCCGAATGGCGGTAATCGGTAATGGTTGTCTTGTTCTGGTCGTACATTACAACCGAGTAGTCGGCAAGCTGATCAATCCAATCTGTGCTGCCAGCAAGTTTCAATTCGCCACCAAGCACGCACATTCGCACTTCCAGGTTTGCTGCAGAGGTTACCGCATGGTGGTGTTGCGTACCGTCGGCCAAAAGGGCATCGGACAACCGAACCCCTGGAATTACAGATTGCAGTGATGCCAGCGCTTCTGTTCTGTCGATCGCATCATTCAGTTCGGCAGAACCGACACGAAACAGCAGTTCCGGCGCAGCTCGCATGTCAATTCCATACGAGCGATCGATGACCGAGCGAGTGCCGGTGAACATGTTTTCCAGCAGGATTCCGGTCAGCGGGCTTTCGCTGCCACCGACGCTGACCGCCGAGAATCCGACATCCATCCCCCAGGTCGGTCGCAGCAAGGCAATGTAGTAATCCTGAACCGCGACGCCCGCGACAGGACTGACATCCAGACCAGTTTCGAGTTGATTGGTCTTGGTGAAGGCCTTGAATAGTCTGTTCGCGGTTTCCTCAATCGAGGACGCGCCGGCCAGGTTGCAGAATACAACCGTCAGTGACAGCCAGGTGATCAGACAAGCTGCGGAGAATCGGGTGCTCATGAAGGAGCCATTTCTGATATCAATCGCGGTAACCCAATGCGATGAATTTGAATAAAATAAGCGTGATGTCGCAATTTTTTCTTCGTTTTTTCAAGGTCATAAAATGATACTATCTAGCACAGATTTTGACAATGGAGAGCAAATTCCGGAATTGCTGGCTTTCTGCAAGCCAGACTCCAATTCCCATGCCGGGCTTTCTTCCAATCGCAATCCGCACCTCAAATGGGCTGACGTACCGAGCGGAGTCAAGTCTTTCGCGCTGCTTTGCTGTGACCCGGACGTTCCGAGTCGCCCTGACGATGTCAACCAGGCCGGAAAAACAGTACCTGCGGATTTGCCAAGAATTGATTTCTATCATTGGGTACTGGCTGATATCCCGGCATCAGAGTCCGAAATTGCTTCGGGGTCCCATAGCAACGAGGTCACGCCTTGCGGAAAATCGGCGGATGCTGTGCCGTCAGGCATGCGTCATGGCGTCAATGATTACACACTTTGGTTTGCTGGTGATGAAGCCATGGGTGGTGAGTATTTTGGCTACGACGGTCCCTGCACGCCATGGAACGACAGCATCATTCACCACTACCATTTCACAATCTATGCATTGGATGTTCAATGCCTGTCGGTCAGTGGCTCATTTACAGGACAGGAAGTTGTTGAGGCCATGCAGGGCCACATCCTCGATCAAGCTTCGCTGGTCGGCACCTACACGCTCAACCCGGCATTGTCGTAACCAGTGAAAGTTTGCACACGTCACATCTTGTGCGTCCTCGCCGTCTCATCGTTTTGGGCGCTCACCGGCTGTGCGACACTTCAAACGCCGGTCGCCTGCAACGCACTGGATCCGGAAGAATACCAAGAGACGCATGATCCGCTCGAATCATTCAATCGCGACATGTTTGAGTTTAACGAGAGTACGGACAAAGCGATCTATCAACCTGTCGCCAGAACATACAAAGCAATAACACCCGATCCGGTGGAAACCAGTGTTTCCAGTTTTTACAGAAACCTCAAGGAACCGAGAAATATAGTCTCGTCCCTGTTGGCGGGAAGGACGGATATAACGGCCGAATCCAGCATACGATTCACAATGAATTCGACTCTGGGTTTGCTTGGCCTGATTGATCTGGCAGGTCATGCTGGAATTCCGTACAACGACTACGATTTTGGCCATATGCTAGGGGCCTGGGGAGTCGGTGAGGGTCCGTACGTTGTCTGGCCATTTACAGGTCCGAGCAATATGAGAGATACTGCCGGCTCTGCGATCCATCTGCAAGTGACCTATGTGGAAAAACGTATCAAGAAGTCAGAACATCAACTCTTTGTCCAAGTCGGTTCTGCGGTTGATAGCCGGGCCCGTCTGTTGCCATTCACCGAGCTGCTTGACCAGCAACCAGACCCGTATCTGTTTGCCCGGGAAAGCTATCGGCAAGCCCGCCTGAACACGATCTGTAATCCTTAGGATTCCTCACTCTCCTTCGAACACCTTTGTGCATGGCAACTTATGCTGTCGGCGACATTCAGGGTCGCTACAACGATCTATTGCGTCTACTTGACCGCATCCGGTTTTCGCCTGAAAGCGATCGTCTGATCCTGCTTGGGGACCTGGTCAATCGCGGCCCGAATTCCTTGGATGTGGTACGTTTTGCCATGTCCCATGCGTCCTCGGTCAGGACTGTGCTCGGCAACCACGACCTTTATCTGCTTGGCGTGCTGGAAAACATTGTCGAGGCGCGCGAACGCGATACCTTTACCGATGTACTTTCCGCACCTGACCGCGAGGAAATTCTTGCGTGGGTCTGCCGACAGCCGTTGGTGATTGACGAACCGGAACTGAACATTCTTGCGGTACATGCCGGTGTTCATCCTTTCTGGACCCATGACGATATTCTGATGCACGCAAAACAGGCCGAGCAGGTGATCGCCGGTTCCGGGCGCGCGGAATTTCTGATGCATATGCTTGGAAACAAGCCCCGTCGCTGGTCGGATACCCTGGCTGGCTGGGACCGCATGCGTATCCTGGTCAACGTCTTCACCCGCATGCGATATGTGAAGCGAAACGGAAAACTTGACTTCAAGGAAGTTCGGACCCGAGGCAAGCAACAGAAAAACCTCGTACCGTGGTTTGAGTTTCCAGGACGAGTGAAAATCAGACCGACGATCGTATTTGGTCACTGGTCGACGCTTGGCGTCTATCAGCAGCCTGGAATCCTTGCCATGGATTCAGGTTGTTGCTGGGGACGTTGCCTGAGCGCGGCACGTCTGGATGGCGAGTCGTTTGCCATCACCCAGGTCGCCTGCAAGTAACCGGCTTGCCCTTGACCGGAACACGGAATACTCTGAAACTTGATCAACTGATCGAAAATTTACATCTTACAATTAATGGTTGAACAGCACCGAGTCACGAATACCATGACCGACGTCCACAAGATCGACATACAAGTCGAAACGCACTACATAGCCGAAAATTCCAAACCGGCAGAACATAACTTCTTGTTTGCCTATGTCATTACAATCACCAACGCGGGAACCGTTGGCGTGCAGTTGATGACGCGACATTGGATCATTACCGACGGCAACGGTGAAGTGGAGCACGTTCGCGGAGATGGAGTAGTCGGTGAGCAGCCTCATCTGTTGCCGGGACATGCCTTCGAATACACGAGTGGTGCCGTGCTGCAGACGCCGGTGGGGACGATGAAAGGAAGTTATCACATGGTCACCGATAAGGGCGAGAGCTTCGACGCGGAAATTCCGCAATTCGTGCTGTCCGCGCACAGCACCCTGCACTGACAGCGGGAAGGTTTAGATATCCAGATTCTGGACTGACAGTGCCTCGGTCTCGATGAACTCGCGTCTTGGAAGCACATCGTCGCCCATCAGCACCTCAAATGCCCTGTCTGTTCGCATGGCGTCTTCGATCCTGACTTTCCGTAGCATACGCTCGCTGGTATCCATCGTAGTCTCTCGCAACTGATCTGCGTTCATTTCGCCGAGTCCCTTGTAGCGCTGGATGGAAATGCCGTCGCGTGCGTCATCAAGCAGCCAGTCGAGCGCTTTGGAAAAGCTCAAGTTACTGACAGACTTGCCGCCCTTGATGACTTCGACCGTGCCTTGCGCATACTTGCTCAACTCTTGCTCGAGTCTGACAATCGACTTGAAGGCTTGTGATCGGATGAATTTGTCGTCAACCCTGAACTCAACTTTGTCGCCGAGATTCTCCTTGACGATTCGCAACCGGTAACGCTCATGCCCGTTCTTCCCGCCGTCCGACTCGACTTCAACTTCGTAGTGCGCATTGCCATTGAGTTCCTGCGCCAGATTTTCCCTTAATTCCCGCGCAACCGTATTCACGTAGGATTCATCTTCGAATCTTGCTGCGTCCAGCACTGATGTCTTGCTGATCACACTGAGAACATCGCTGTCAAGCGTTCGTTTCAGTGAATTGAAGGCGTTCCTGGCGGTGACATGAAGCTGACACAGCCGTTCCAGCGCATCGCCGGTCAGGGACTGTTGGTTCACGTCGTCTGCGCCGCTGAATCGGATTTCGCTGTCGTTGACCGCGACTTCCAGGATGTACCCGTTCAATTCCTGATCGTCGTTAAGGTACTTTTCCGTCTTGCGGTATTTCGCCTTGTAAAGCGGTGGTTGGGCGATATACAGATGACCACCCTCGATCAGGGCGGGCATCTTGTTGTAAAAGAACGTGAGAAGCAAGGTGCGTATATGTGACCCGTCCACATCGGCATCCGTCATGATGATGATTCGGTGATAGCGCAATTTATCGATCTCAAAATCAGGCTGTACACCTGTGCCCAATGCGGCAATCAGGGTCTGAATCTCATCGGAGCGCACAATCTTGTCAATCGAGGCTTTCTGGACATTCAGGATTTTCCCCTTCAATGGCAGAATCGCCTGGAACTTACGATCCCTGGCCTGTTTGGCCGAGCCGCCGGCGGATTCGCCCTCGACAAGGAACAGTTCGCTTTCAGCCGGATCCTTCTCCTGACAGTCAGCCAGCTTTCCGGGCAGACTGGTCGACTCAAAGGCGCTCTTGCGGGCCATCGCCTTTTCCTTTTGCGATTTCTCCCGAATGGCTGCCGCGTTGTTGACCTTCTCGCCGATCAGTTTGGCGATTTTCGGATTCTCTTCCAGGTATTCGGCCAGTTTTTCCGATACGACTGACTGCACTGCACCCTCGACGTTCGAAGAAACCAGCTTGTCCTTGGTCTGGGAAGAGAACTTCGGATCGTGAAACTTGATCGACAGGATCGCGGTCAGGCCTTCCCGGGTATCTTCCCCGGTCACCTTGACCTTCTTGCTGAGCCCGTGATTGTCCATGTATCCCCTGATGGTCCTGGTAACCGCGGTGCGGAATCCGGTGTTGTGGGTACCGCCGTCGCGCTGATACACATTGTTGGTGTAGCAACGGATGTTCTCGTTGTAATATTGCTGACACCATTGCAGGGCAGCGCTGACCTGGACTCCATCCTTGTCATCGCTTACCGAAATCACCGTCTCGTTCAGCGGATGTCGCAAACGATTCATTTCCGAGACAAACTCAACGATACCGCCTTCGTGACACATGACCTGATGCTGGCCGTCACGTTCATCAATCAGTTCAATCTGTACGCCGGGATTCAGATACGACAGCTCCCTCAGCCGCTCGCGCAGAATATCGAATCGGAATTCGATATCTGAAAACACTTCGACAGAGGGCAGGAATCGGATTGTGGTGCCTGCAAGTTCGGTTTCACCGATCACTTTCAGCGGCTCCACCGGTACGCCGTCACGAAATTCCTGGAAGTGAATCTCGCCCTCGCGATGAATGGTCATGGACAGATACTCTGACAGTGCATTGACAACCGACACGCCGACACCGTGCAACCCGCCCGATGTATCGTAGGAGAGATCGTCAAATTTCGCACCGGCATGCAGGATCGTCATGATGATCGTGGCACCTGGCAAGTCTTCGCCATTCTCGCCCTCGCCCTCCATGATTCCGGTCGGAATTCCGCGGCCGTTATCAGATACTGAGACTGAGCCGTCGGCGTGCACGGTCGTAATGATCTGATCACAAAATCCCTGTGAGGCCTCGTCGATCGAATTATCGACCACTTCCGTTACCATGTGGTGCAGGCCGGTACCGTCATCGGTATCCCCGATATACATGCCCGGCCGGGTGCGCACCGGTTCGAGCCCGCGCAGTACCTGGATCTTAGTGTGATCGTAGCTGTCGTTCAAAGGTTTGTCTGAAGTCATCTGGACAGAAACTGATATATTCTAAATATGCATCGGCCTTCGGCTGGATCGTCGGCCGGATGGGCTGGCCAAAACCAAGCTCTCGGTCTTAGCGATCCTTCAACAGCATCACAAGAAAACTTGAGGACTCATTTCCCGGAAATTTGAGCAGGCATGCTGACTGGGCGTTTTTCAGGTTGAACTCGACTTTGTCGTATTCTTTCATGACCTCGAAAATGTCCAGCAGATACTTGCCGTTGACCTGAAACAACAGGGCTTCCCCGTGCTGTTCAATGCCCAGCAGTTCATCGATCTCAGCTTGTGAATTTCGGGATGACTGGGCATGAAGTCTCAAGGTGCCGTCCTCAACTTTCATGGTTGCCGGCACCTCCGGTCCCAGAATCCCGACAACTCTGCGAAGCGACGCAGTTATGCTTTCCCGGGTGACCTGGAACACACGCGATAGATTCGCCGGAATCACACCCCGCCAGTCCGGATAGGTTCCTTCCAGAAGTTTCGAGGTGAACGTGATGTTCGGTGTGCCCGCCCGGACGTGGTTTTCGTTGAACTGCAATGTAATCGGCGAGGAAAAGTCGCCGAGCAGCTTGCTCAGGTCCAACACGGTTTTTCGAGGCACAATGGCGCGGTGTGTGCTTTCGTTCAGTCCGGTCACCACTTCAGTGTGGCACACGGCCATTCTATGGCCATCTGTAGCCACCGTCCGCAACTCGGAATCGGTCATCTCGAAAAGCATTGCGTTGAGGTAGTAACGCAAATCCTGCGATCCCATCGCGTGCTGGGCGCGCTGTACAATGGTCATCAGGTCGGACCGACTGATCTGAAAGCTGATGTCCCAATTGCCTGTGTCCAGGATCGGAAACGGGCCGACTGATGAATCCTGCATCATAGTCTGCAGGCTCAGATGGCTGCGACGGCTCTCCACGTCGGAACTTTCAGCGGCTTCGGATTCAGAACCGGTAGCGTCGTCCAGCTTGTTGATGTTCACCATCCCGTCTGAAAACTCAAACTTCAATCTGCAGCCTTTCGGTTGCTGCCGACAGAATTCCTGCACGGTCAGTCCGAGAAAAGCGACTTTTCCGGACTCGGTCACCTCTACATCGCGTACGTGCTCACTGATCTCGATCTCAATATTGGAACCCGTCAGCTGGAACCCGTTTTTATCTTCATCAACAGTCAGTAGAATATTGGCAATAATCGGAATGGTGGGGTTGCGATCAACAACGGTGTTGACTCGGGTCAGCGGATTGAGAATCTGATCTCGTTCAACAATAAAGTGCATAAAACTTCTAAAGGAATTAATTATGTTTTTGTTAGGCTTGTGTATAAGCGGAACAAGTGAAACTCAGCCAACACAATCATACAGTTAGGTCGACTGATGCCTGTTCAGAACTTTCTGAAAAAAGGTTGGGAAAATGTGTATCGACAAACCTGTTTTTCGGTTTTTGAAGAACCTCGAAAACTTATGCACACATTATACACTGAAATACGTACAGACCGCTGTCAAAAAAATCGTCGATGGTGGCTGAACAGGTCAGGACGACAGGATGTCTTTCAGGGTGTTGAACTCGGTCTTGAATTCGCTGTCTTTCTCCAGCAGGGTGTCGATTTTCTTGCTTGCGTGAACCACTGTTGTGTGGTTCTTGCCGCCGATCTCCCTGGCAATTCGGGGAAGGCTGTGGGTTGTCAGGTTTCTCGACAGGACCATGGCGACATGCCGGGCCCGCGCAATGTTCGCCTTGCGGCTGTTTGAAAGAATGTCGTCCACCCGGATTCGGTAAAACCGGGCAACTTCCCGCACGATCGTCGGGATGTCGATGGGGCGAGCATTGAACTCGAGCATGTCATAAAGGACTTGCTTGACGACGGTGATGGTGATTCCCTTGTTGGTGAATCGGTGACTGGCGATCAGCTGGTTGAGTGCGCCTTCAAGTTCGCGCACACTGCCGTAAATCTTCTCGGCGACAAACCTTGACACTTCCGGATCCAGTTCCACGCCGCGTCTTTCGGCCTTGGATTCCAGGATGGCGATGCGGGTCTCGAGCTCCGGCGGCTTGACCCGGATCGCGATACCCTGTCCAAGCCTGGACTTGAGCCGGTCCTCCACACTCTGGATCTCCTTGAAAAACCGGTCGCTCGTGATGATGATCTGCTTGTTTCCTTCCAGCAATGCGTTGAAGGTATGCAGGAATTCCTGCTGCGAGACATCCGCGCCGGCAAAGTGATGAATATCGTCAATCAGCAGGACATCAAGATCGTGGTAGAAATTCTTGAACCGCTCAATGCTCTCGCTGTCCTTTCTTTTCATCAGTGTGACCAGATGACGCACAAAGTTGTTGGCCCGAACGTAGCGTGTCTGCTTGTCCGGGAATCGCCGCATCAGTTCGTGTCCGGCGGCCTGCATCAGATGTGTTTTTCCGTTCCCGACATCCCCATAGATGAAAAGCGGGTTGTGGTCACGCAGCCCCGGTTCCTCAGCTGCTCTTTGTGCCATGTATCGCGCCAGCTGATTGGACTCTCCCACCACGTGCTGGTCGAAGGTGTATTCTGCGGTAAGTTTTTCGAATCCAAACGGTTGTCTGTGGCTCGTTGCCGCCGTATGGCGGCTGCTTGAATTGGATTTACGACTGAACGAGTCTTTTTCGGCAATGACCGCGGAATTTGACGCCATGCCGATCTTGACTGAAATATCGTACTTCTGGCCGGTGAGAAACTCAGCGATTTCGGCAATTTTCGGAAGGTAGTTTGATTCGATTTTCCGTTTGGTAAAGCGGTTCGGTGCGTTCAGTACAAGGGAAGTGCCCGACTCTACCGCGCTCAGGGAGCGCAGCCAAGCCGTCACTTCGGCCTCATTGTGATCCTGCTCTAAACGAGAAAGAGTTTGTTTCCATAGAGTAGAAGGCATAACTTTCAGACCATTTCTAATTCTTTAATTCGGTTCGAAAGGCAACTTTTGTTGCACGAAAATCCGGTGCTTTGGCACTCGGGTCGAGTGTGATGCTCGTTAGTCGATTGTAACGCACAGTTCGGGCAGTCTGTCAACATTTTTGAGTGCGATTTTTCATGCTGTTGCTAACAGATTGATTTTATAAGCCGTTCGAATTTTCGATCCCCGATCCCCGGCGTGATTCCATGAATGTGATGGACGAAAAGTTTGATTGAAAGTCAATCCGAGGGTAGTTTTCAGGTAGTTTGACAGCAATTCTATGCGAGCTTAAGTGATTGATTCGGAACACGAAAACACAAGATAATTGGACGATTCTGATTCATCCATGCCGGTTTGATCACAAACAATCCTCACCGCCGGGACCAGAAGCGGACCGCATGAGCAATCAGGCAACCTGTTATGTTGGTATACTGTCTGAATTCAATGCGGGTCGGGTTCAGTTCAATATAATCGACCGAAAAGCCATCAGACTGAATAACGGAGGGTGAATTTTGCAGACGAACGCTGCGGTAGCCTATGAAGCAGGCAAACCACTTGAAATTGAGACGATAAATCTTGACGGCCCCAAGGCCGGAGAGGTCATGGTGGAGATCAAGGCCACCGGCATTTGCCATACCGATGAATTCACACTGTCCGGTGCAGATCCCGAAGGACTGTTTCCGGCGGTACTGGGTCATGAAGGCGCAGGTGTGGTGGTTGAGGTGGGTGAAGGAGTGACCAGCGTAAAGGTTGGTGATCATGTCATTCCCCTATACACGCCCGAGTGCCGGCAATGTGAGTACTGTACCAGCGGGAAGACCAACCTGTGCCAGGCGATTCGGGAAACACAGGGTCAGGGCCTCATGCCTGATGGATCCAGCCGATTTTCACTGGGCGGCAAGCCTCTGTTTCACTATATGGGAACATCAACATTTTCGAATTACACGGTCGTACCTGAAATCGCGGTTGCGAAAATTCGCGAGGATGCACCGTTCGACAAGGTGTGTTACATCGGTTGCGGCGTGACCACCGGAATCGGTGCGGTCATGAATACCGCCAAGGTACAACCGGGCGATAATGTGGTCGTGTTTGGTCTTGGCGGAATCGGTCTTAACGTTGTCCAGGGCGCGCGGATTGCCGGTGCTGACATGATTATCGGGGTGGACATCAATCCGGCACGCGAAGTCCTTGCGGAAAGTTTCGGGATGACCCATTTCGTCAATCCGAATGAGGTTGAAGGCGACATTGTGCCGTATCTGGTGTCACTGACAGGCGGCGGCGCTGACTTCAGTTTTGAGTGTGTCGGGAGCGTTGAGCTGATGCGGCAAGCGCTCGAATGCTGTCATAAAGGCTGGGGTGAGAGTATCATCATCGGTGTTGCCGGCGCGGGTCAGGAAATCAGCACGCGACCATTTCAGCTTGTCACCGGCCGGGTCTGGCGCGGCACTGCGTTTGGTGGTGCCAAGGGTCGGACCGATGTTCCCAGGATAGTCGATTGGTATATGGATGGAAAGATCAACATTGATGATCTGATCACCCACAAGATGCCCTTGAACAAGATCAATGATGCGTTTGATCTGATGCATGCGGGCAAGTCCATCCGCAGCGTCGTCGAGTTCTAGCAGTTTCGTCATGGAAGTTGTCAGCGAGCACCGCTGTTTCGGCGGTGTGCAGGGCATTTATCGCCACCAGTCCCGGCATACCCGGACCCCGATGCAATTTTCGGTGTTTGTATCCTCATCAGCCGGGCGGGGGAAACTTCCTGTTTTGTGGTTCCTGTCCGGACTGACATGTACCGAAGAGAATTTTACGGTCAAGTCAGGTGCACAGAAATTTGCCGAGGAGCATGGAATGATTATTGTGGCCCCTGACACCAGTCCGAGAGGTGCCGGTATTGAGAGCGAGGATGACGACTTCGGCTCGGGAGCCGGTTTTTACGTGGATGCCACCCAGGCGCCCTGGAGTGATCACTACCGGATGTATTCGTATATCACCGAGGAACTCCAATATACAGTTTGCGAACGATTTCCTGTCGATTCGTCAAGACAGGGAATTACCGGGCATTCGATGGGCGGGCATGGTGCATTGACCATCGGTTTGAGAAATCCGCAGCTTTTCCGATCGATTTCCGCCTTCTCACCGATCTGTTCGCCGACTCGATGTCCGTGGGGCCAAAAAGCGCTGAGCGGGTATCTTGGTGATGACAGCAGCGCCTGGGCTCAATACGATGCAGTGGAATTGATCGGCAACGGTCACCGAAGCGGTAAGATTCTTGTTGATCAGGGAGATGCTGACAATTTTCTCACCGATCAGCTCAAACCGGAACTGCTGTCGTCCATTTGCAATGATAATGGCCAACCTCTCGAATTGCGCATGCAGCCGGGCTATGATCACAGCTATTATTTCATCTCCAGTTTCATTGCCGACCACATTGCGTTCCACGCTTCGAATCTGAAGTAGACTGACCTGCCCCTGCCGTCGGCGGCTGGAAATTTTAAGTCCGTTTGGTACTGGATTGCTATAATTTGGCAGTTGCAATCCATTCCAGGGAACACGGATTGCGTTGTCGAAACATCCGGACAGCACAATTGAAAACAGAATATCGTGGTTTGAAATTATGAAACGTACCTTTCAACCGAGCAATTTGAAGAGAAAACGCAAACACGGGTTTCGTGCCCGCATGCGAACCCGTGGCGGTCGGGCCGTGATCAATGCACGACGAGCGAAAGGCCGCTCAAGGCTCAGTGCATGAAAAACACCCGACACCGAGAGAACATTGCTTTCCAGGAAGCCTCCGAATAAAGCGGCGTGCTGATTATCGGACGGTTTTCGACAACAACAGGCAGTATTCAAACCGGTATTTTCGGGTTCTGGTGCACGGCGGAACCAACCGAACAGGCCCACGTCTGGGGGTTGTTGTTTCGCGCCGGGTATCGAAAAAGTCAGTTGAGCGAAATCGAATCAAGCGTCAGATCCGTGAGTGTTTCCGAACCCATCGGCACAATCTGATCGATCGCGACATGGTGATCATTGCGCACCGTGCCTGTGAATCAGCTCCGAATTCTGAATTGCGAAACAGACTGATCAAACTATTCAAACAGTTGGAAAATTGAGAAGAATCTTTATTCTGGCCATCCGTGGCTACCAATATCTAATCAGCCCGCTGTTCGGTCCGTGCTGCCGATTTCACCCGACATGCTCCAGCTATGCGGTCGAGGCGATCAGTCAACACGGCGCGATGAAAGGTTCGTTCCTCGCGATCTGTCGGATCGGCCGATGCCATCCCTGGCATCCAGGCGGATTTGACCCGGTACCGCAAGCCGGCAAGGAGCAGTGATGGACTTTCGGCGTGCACTTTTGGCCATTTCGCTCGGGCTGATCCTGATGCTGATCTGGCAGGCGTGGCTGAATTTTCAGGACGAAAAGGCGCGGGTTGCGCAGGTTACCCAAACCGACGCGGCTCCGGGTGTTCCGACATCACCCTCCTCGACAGACCAGCCCCAGAGTGCCGCAACCGGTGAGGTTTCCGATGCGCCTGCCGTTCCATCCGCACCTTCGGCACCTGTACCGGCGGTTGGAGGTTCAGCCGAGAGTTCTGCGCTGGAATCAACACAACGGATCAAGATTCTGACTGATCTCCTGAAAGTTGAGATTGATACCTATGGCGGTGAGATACGGGAAGCGAAGCTGCCCGAATACCCAGTTGAGGTTGATATGCCGGATGTGCCGTTCAGGTTGCTGACGGATACCGGTCCCGGAATCCTGGTTGCGCAGTCAGGCCTGGTCGGAACGGGTGGTGCATTTCCAAATCACAAGACAGAATTTACCGCCGAGGCGCAGTCCTATGTACTGTCTGATTCGGACAGTTCGCTTGAGGTGCCATTGCGCTGGACATCTCCTGAAGGCGTCAACTATTTGAAAACCTTCACATTCTATCGGGACAGCTATCTCATTGATGTTGAATTCACCGTCGACAACCAAAGCGGAAGTCGATTGGAAGCCTATCAATATGGACAATATCTGAGCACCGAGTATGTCGAGGAGTCCGAGGGATTCCTGTTTTTCAAGGCTTTGCCAAGCTACAAGGGAGCGGCGCTTTATACGCCTGAGAACAAATACGATAAGATCGACTACAAGGAAATTCGAAATGACAGTCCGGCGTTTGAGACGGAATCCGGATGGGTGGCAATGCTGCAGCATTACTTCATGACCGCGTGGCTGCCTTACGAAAACGCACCATATGAGTTCTATACCAGGCCGCTTCGTGATGCCAGCGGAGAGACACGCTATCTCGCCGGCTACGTCGCCCGAACCCCGACTGTAGTCGAGAACAACTCGGTCGCATCACTGCGAACCCAGATTTATGTGGGGCCAAAGGAGCAGGACCGGATCAAGGATCCCTCAGAAGGTCTGATCCTGACGGTAGATTATGGCTGGCTGACGCCAGTATCCTCGCCTCTATTCTGGGTGTTGCAGAAAATCAATGATGTCGTGAAAAACTGGGGATGGTCAATCATTCTTCTGACACTGTTGGTGAAAATTGTGTTCTATCCGCTGTCGGCTGCCAGTTACAAGTCGATGGCCAAAATGAAAAAACTTCAGCCGAGGCTCAAGACCCTGAAGGAGCGATATGGTGATGACAAGCAGAAACTGAATCAGGAGATGATGCAGATCTATAAGAAAGATAAGATCAATCCGCTCGGTGGCTGTCTTCCAATATTGATTCAAATACCTGTTTTCATTGCGCTTTACTGGGTCTTGCTTGAGAGTGTCGAGTTGCGCCAGGCGCCGTTCATCTTCTGGCTTAACGACCTGTCTCGAGCCGATCCGTTCTACGTGTTGCCGGTATTGATGGGCGCATCAATGTTTGCACAGCAATTTCTGAATCCAACTCCATTGGACTCGCTGCAGAAAAACATCATGATGAGCCTGCCGATCGTGTTTACATTTTTCTTCTTGTGGTTCCCGTCCGGCCTTGTGCTCTACTGGCTCGTCAATAATGTACTCTCAATTGCGCAGCAGTGGTACATCACCAAAAAGTTGGCGGCGATCTGATTGCTGAAGCCGATACCATAGCGGCGATATCAACCCCTGCCGGGATCGGTGGCATTGGAATCATCCGGGTTTCGGGGCCGAAGGCATCCGATCTGGCGCGTGCCGTAACACGCCGGGACGTGGTTGCGCGACAGGCGATATTCAGTGGATTCTTTAGCGACAATGGCAGCCTGATCGACGAGGGCGTTTTACTTTTCTTTCCTGCGCCTGGCTCCTACACCGGCGAAGACGTATGTGAATTCCAATGCCACGGAAGTCCGGTTGTGCTCAATGTGCTTGTGTCGAGGCTGCAGGAACTGGGCGCAAGACTGGCGGACCCGGGAGAATATACCCGCCGGGCATTTCTGAATGGCAAGCTGGATCTGGCTCAGGCCGAAGCGGTGGTTGATCTGATCAATAGCTCGACCGCGGTCGCTGCGCAATCTGCCATGCGCTCCCTGAGCGGGGAGTTTTCCGAACGGGCACACCGGATTGTGGAGAAAATCGTCAATCTGAGGATGTTCATCGAGGCGGCAATCGATTTCCCGGAAGAGGAGATTGATTTCCTGGCGAATTCCGATATTGCCGCGTCAATCAGTCAGATCCACCAGGACCTGACCGACCTGATCGACCGGTCAACCGCGGGCAATCTGTTGCGCGAGGGGATTACGGTTGTGATAGCAGGCCGCCCTAATGCTGGAAAATCAAGTCTTTTCAACCGGTTGGCACTGCAGGAACGGGCTATTGTAACGCCACAGCCCGGAACTACCCGCGATACGGTCGATGTGACTGTCGATGTGAGCGGACTGGCGGTACGGCTGGTTGATACAGCGGGTTTGCGTGATGTTTCCGACGCGATTGAAAAGGAGGGGATCTCGCGTGCCAGGCAGGCGATGCAGTCGGCGGACATCGTGCTTTACGTGATCGACAGCGAGCAGGGGGCGAATGATGAGGACTTGAAGGAGATCGGGAAATTGGACCGCGCGCATTGCGCCGTTGTATGGAACAAGACAGACCTGATCGGGGATGTTCGCCCGGCGATCGAGTCGGAATCGTGCCTACAGGTCCATGTTTCCGCGTTAACTGGCTTGGGTATGAAAAAAGTTTATAAAATAATAAAGCGGATTGCGGGCTATGAAGTGAATGAAGAAGGGCTTTTCCTCGCACGGCGACGACATCTTTCCGCAATGAGACGTGCCAGTGAATTCGTTGCGCAGGCGCACGAAGCGCTCGCGCAACGGTCGGCAGGCGAGCTTGCAGCCCAGGATTTGTGGGATGCGATGAAGTCGCTCGACGAGATTACGCAAACACCTTCCTCGGATCAGTTGCTTGGCGAGATATTCGCAAATTTCTGCATCGGAAAGTAAACGAGGCAGTTGACACCCTGTCCGGCCTGATCCGCATTGATGGTCCCGCGACCGAACTGGCGTTGAATACAAAATGACGAATCTGAACAAATCCCAAGCGGTTCTTTTGCAGATGCTGATCGTGCTGGCGGCAGTCGCTTCGGTGATTATCTGGCAGTATGACTATCTGGCGGACCTTTATATTCGAAACCAGGTGACCCGAGTCGGTCTGATCGTCAATATTTCGATCATGGCCCTTTTTGTTGCGGGTCTTTCGCAGTTGGTACGGCTGTTTCTTCTCTATGGTCGCGAGGAGAAAGCGCTCAAGCAGTTCAGCGACGCAGTTTCGTCGGAAGATGTGGAGCACCAACTCGATCAAATCCCTGAAGGCACCATCATCGGGCAACGCTACCGGATTGTGAGTGATTTTTTCAGTACCCGCACGGAGTTCAATCACAACGCGCTGGCCGCAACATTGCTTGCTCAGGAGGCCAGCCGCACCAGTTTCGCCAAGTTTGTCAACAACATACTGATCCTGACAGGGGTTTTCGGCACGATCATATCGCTGACCGTGGCGCTTTTGGGTGCATCAACTGCGATTTCCGATGCCAACAGCCTGCGAGGTATCGATATTGTCATTCACGGCATGTCGACAGCGCTGTCCACTACGATGACCGCAATCCTGGCCTATTTTCTGTTCGGCTACTTCTACCTGAAACTGCTTGACACCCAATCCTACGTGCTGGGGAAAATTGAACACATTACCGCTACAGTGCTGGTGCCGCGGTACCAGGCCGCGACTCGGTCACCCGAGCAGAATCTGAGTGCGATGCTCGCAGGCACCGTTGAGACGATCAACAAGTTTGACACCTTCATTCGTCAAATTCAGGAAATCAGTGCCAAACAAGACGAGGTTTTTGCCAACTTTGAGAAGTTAACCGACCAGAATATGCATCTGCTGACGGATATTCGCGGCATACTGCGTGCGGGATTCAGGTTGCGCGACGAGTCCGACAAGAACTGACCCCGGAGGGGGATGGACATGACCTGGAACACTGGCGGATTCGTTGACCTTCGCGTTCATCGGGCATCCGAGGCCAGTCACTCAGACGATAGCATCTGGCCGTCATTCACCGACATCATGATGGTGATCGTGATGATCTTTCTGATGGCTTCAGTCATATTCATGCTGCGCAATGTTCAATTGGGCAAAGATCTGCAGTCATCTCTCTCGTCCGAGGGCGAAGCGCTCCAAGAGATCAGCTCTCTACGGGATAGAGCCGCCTATCTATCGGAAATCATTAGACAAACTGAGCAACGAGCGGTCGATTCAGAGCGTCTTCAGAAAGAAGCGAGCCTGCTGGCGGAACAGCGCGGTACCCGAATTGCCGAGCTTGAGTATGAGACAGCCGATCTTTACCGTACGCAGGCGCAGTTGAACCTGGAACTGGAAGATCTTGGCGCCGAGCTCACCGAATCCCGTGCATTGCGGACGCAGCTGACCGAACGAATCGCATCGATGAATTTGACTATCGCGGACCTGGAATCCGTGAGCGAGAGCAAGTCGCAGGCGCTGGCTGCTGTGCAGCAGGAGCTTGACGACAAGTTGGGCGAACTTCGGACCGTTCAGATGACCCTTGAGGAGACACTGATTGAGGTCACCAGTCTGAACGAATCACTGGAAAATCTGCGGATGGTTGAACTTGAGCAGCAACAGAGCATTGCCGAGCTGATTGAGACCCGGGTCTCACTGGAGTCACTGACCGGTTTGCAGGAATCACAAATAACACAACTGATTCAATTACATAATGAACTCGAACAACAGTCAGGACAGCAACAGACACAGATTGCACAACTGACGCAGGAGCGAGACGAGCTGGGATTGCTGAGCGACGATCAGGCGGAACGCATCGCGACCCTGATTGATGACCGAAGCGCGCTTGAGGCGACGACACAGGAGCAATTGGTACAGATTACCGAGCAGGAGCGCAAGCGTATCGAGCTTGAGAAGCTTGTCGCAGTACAGAATGAGCACATTGAGCAGCTGAGCCGCACACAGGACGAGCTGGAAAGTCGCAGCACGGAACTTACATCGAATGTTGCGCGGCTGAATGCGACCATTGAGAATCTGGAATCTCTGCGCAGCGAACAGTTGCAACAGGTCGCACAATTGATCGCGACGCGAAAGCAGCTTGAGGAAGCGGGTCAGGAGCAAACGTCGCAGATTATTCAACTGACGCAACAACGTACCGAACTGGAAAGACAGATTGACGATCTGAATACGAGAAATTCTGAGTACCAGCGCCAGCTTTCGGAGCTTAATCAAACACTTGGGAGCATTCGCACAGCGGAACGTGAATTGCGGGAGCAGTCAACTGCTCACGAGGAACAAATCGATACACAGCAAACCCAGATCGCGAGTCTGGAGCGTGACCTTTCGACCATGTTTCAGGAAAGAACTGATCTTCAGAACCTGAGTCAGGCCCTGGAAACAGAGTTGTCATTTCTAAGACGCCGTCAATCCGACCAGGAAGCGCAGCTTGACACATTGCGCTCCATAACCGATCGGCTGGGCACGGACATTGAGGGCAGACAGCGGCAGATCGATACATTGACAAGTCAGAGGGACGCCTTGCAATCTGACCGACAGAAGTCGCAGGACGAACTTGAGGAACTGAAGCAAGCCTATCAGGAACGACTGAGCGAATTGGCCGAACTGGAGGTTGCATTTGCCGAAAGCAGCCAGGAAGCACGAAGTCTGAGATCGGACCTGGTCGAGCTTAAGGAAGAGGCGCAGCTGATGCTGCGTCCGGCGAGAAGCCCCGCGAACCGTTATATTGTCGATGTGCGTTACACAAAAGATGATTCCGGCAATCAGATTCTTTCTTACAAGTTGCCGGACCAGACTGTGGCGACGTTTGTTGATCGGCAGCAATTGGATGAGATTCTGACCCGATTGAAGTCCGAGCGGCCGGAAGGGTTGTATACTCGCATTGTGTTTCCCCAGCAGGAACTCCTGACATTCGAAGAGGCCTGGGGATTTACCCAGCAAATCCTTTCACAATATGACTATTATCACCAATAATGCAACGGTAGCTGACGGATGAGACATCCACAGGAATATGACGTTGTGGTGGTCGGCGGCGGTCATGCCGGGGTCGAGGCTGCAATGGCGGCCGCGCGCACCGGCAGTGAGACATTGTTGCTCACCCAGAGCATTGAGACCATCGGACAGATGTCGTGCAATCCCGCAATCGGCGGGATCGGCAAAGGACATATCGTACGCGAGATAGATGCTTTGGGCGGCGTCATGGCGAGAGCGATCGACAAAAGCGGCATACAGTTCAGGCGTCTGAATGTCAGAAAAGGCCCCGCGGTTCGGGCCACCCGCGCCCAAGCTGATCGCACACTGTACAAATCCGCGGTTCGGACCTTGCTGGAACGACAAGACCGTCTCACCATCTTTCAACAAGAAGTGGAGGACCTTCTGGTTGAAGATGGCATGGTCCGGGGCGTATTGACGCGATTCGGCATCCGGATCAAGGCAAGTGCCGTCATACTGGCAACCGGCACTTTTCTCGGCGGTACCATTCATATCGGTCTTGAGAATCATAGTGGCGGACGCGCGGGCGATGCCGCTTCAAACCGGCTCTCGAAGCGGCTCAGACGGATGATGTTCCACGTGGAACGTCTCAAAACCGGCACACCGCCCCGAATTGACAGCAGGACCATTGACTACTCCAGGCTTGAGGTGCAAACCGGCGATGATCCATCATTGGTATTTTCGTTCATGGGCAGTTCCGATGAGCATCCTCGGCAGATCTCCTGCCACATCGCACGCACCAATGAGCGTACTCACGACATCATTCGAGGCGCACTTGACCAGTCCGCCATGTACGGCGGAGCAATTGACTCGATTGGTCCAAGATATTGTCCGTCGGTGGAGGACAAGATTGTTCGATTTGCGGATCGTGCGTCACATCAGATATTTGTTGAGCCGGAAGGGCTGGACTCAATCGAGATCTATCCGAATGGCATATCCACGAGTTTGCCGTTTGATGTTCAGTGCAGGTTCGTAAGGTCGATTGAGGGATTTGAAAATGCGACGCTGACACGTCCCGGCTATGCGATTGAGTACGATTTTCTTGACCCGACTGATCTCAAGCCGACTCTGGAGTCGAAGCTGATGCCCGGATTGTTTCTGGCCGGACAGATCAACGGAACCACCGGATACGAGGAGGCCGCTTGTCAGGGACTGATCGCGGGGCTGAATGCGTCGAGGACGGCGCAGTCCATGTTGCCCTGGTGGCCGGGTCGAGACGAGGCGTATATCGGTGTCCTGATTGATGATCTGGTGACCAAGGGGGCCGATGAGCCTTATCGAATGTTCACGTCCAGGGCCGAACATCGACTGATTCTGCGCGAGGACAATGCGGATCTGCGACTGACCGGAAAAGGCCGTGAGCTCGGACTCGTATGTGATGAGCGCTGGGCGAGGTTTACTGAAAAACGCAATGCACTGTCACGTGAGCGCGACCGCTTGCAGCAACATACGGTCACACCATCCAAGACCAATCAGAAAGCGATCTATGAGGCATTGGGGCGGAACCTGACGGCCGATTCGACTTTGTTCGATTTGCTGCGCGATAACAATGTCAGCTATGAATCTGTGATGAGAATTCCAGGCACCGGTACGCCTGTCGAAGATCAGACGATCACTGAACAACTTGAAATCGAGGCACGTTACGAAGGATACATCGATCGACAGCGATCCGCGATTAACAGGGCCTCGCATGCACAAGGCATACGACTGCCCGATTCGATGGACTACACTCAGGTGCACGGATTATCCAATGAGGTCCGACAGAAACTGCAGTCAAAAAGACCCGACAATCTCGGTATGGCTTCGCGGATACCCGGTGTGACACCGGCCGCAATCGCCGCTCTTTCCGTACATCTGAAAAAGCAGGCGATGTTGAAGTCTGCCTGAAGTCCGATTGTGGCCTCTTGCGACCCGATGGAAAATCTGATTGACAGGCCAGTCTTGGAACAGGACAGCGCCACTTTGGCAATCAATCGGCGCCAGGCGGATGTAATATTACGTAAGGGGTTGATAACATTAAATATAACCCTTCAGGAGAGTGCCATCGACCGCTGCCTTGATCATGCCGAGATGTTGCTGCGTTGGAATCGTGTCCATAATCTTTCGGCGATCAGAAATCTGGGCGATGTTGTGGTCAGGCATCTGCTGGACAGTTTTTCGATTGTCGAGCACGTCAAGGGGAAGGAAGTCATTGACATCGGAAGCGGCGCGGGATATCCCGGTATTCCGATTGCCCTGGCCAGACCGGATTCGCATGTTGTTCTATTGGATTCGAGCATGAAGAAGTCCGAGTTTCTCAGGCATTGTGTTGCGCAGATGGGGTTGTGCAATGTGACTGTGCTGTGCGAACGGGTACAGGAACTGTCGAAGGACTGTCGAAGTTTTGATACGGTCTTGGTACGGGCATTGGGTTCACTGGCTACAGTCGCCGAGTGTGAGTTGCCGATCCTGACGTCGAATGGACGGATTCTCGCAATGAAGGGCAAGTATCCGAAACGAGAGCTTGAGACGATTCGATCAATCTGTGACTGTGCCGTTCATCAGTTGTCGGTACCAGGCTTGAGTGAGAGCAGGCATCTTGTTGTTATAAAAAGAAAAACGAATTGAGTGCAGATGAATATCATGAGCCGTGTACTAGCCATAGCAAATCAGAAGGGCGGGGTTGGCAAAACAACGACCGGCATCAATCTCGCAGCCTCGCTGGCGCGTGCGAAACGCAAGGTCTTGTTGATTGACCTGGACTCACAGGCAAACGCTTCTGCCGGAATGGGGCATGCGACAACAGATGCGGACGCGAAGGGCATCTATGATGTGCTCATTGGCGCGGCAACCATTGCGGAGGTCGTCGGCCGGACAGACTTTGGCGTAGATGCAGTGTACGCGAGCAGGGACCTTGCCGGCGCACAGGTGGAACTGCTCAATCTGGAAAATCGAGAATACCAGCTCAGACGCGCGCTGAGCTCACTTAAAAACACCTATGGTTACATCCTGATCGACTGCCCGCCATCGCTGAACATACTGACGATCAACGCTCTGACGGCAGCCGACGGAGTTATCGTTCCCACTCAATGCGAATTTTTTTCCTTGCAGGGATTGGTTGACTTGCTTGATACAATTGCATCTGTTCGTCAGTCGTTCAACCCGAATCTGCAACTGGAAGGAATTCTGCGAACCATGCACGACCGCAGAAACAAGCTGCACCAAGAAGTATCTGAAGAATTGAACAACCATTTCAATGATCAGGTCTATCGTACCTTCATTCCGCGAAACGTCAAGCTCGCTGAAGCGCCAAGCCATGGCAAGTGTGTGCTTGATTACGATAAAAAATGTGCCGGATCATTGGCTTACCTGGCATTAGCGGGTGAAGTGCTGAGTAGGGAAGAGCGAAGATGAGCAGTCAGGAAAGATTAGGCCAGGGCTTGAGTGCGTTGCTTGGGTCGGCCGCGACGAAAGCGACGACAGCTCCGATTGATCATGTGAGCATGATCGCGATTGAAAAGCTGCACTCAGGTGCCTATCAGCCGCGTATGGAAATAGAAGACGAGCCGTTGCGACAGCTGGCCGACTCAATCAGGGCCCATGGCATCATTCAGCCAATTCTCGCGCGCGAGTCGGACAGCGGCACTGGATTTGAGATCATTGCCGGAGAACGAAGATGGCGGGCGGCGCAGATGGCGGGTCTGCACGAAGTGCCGGTCATTGTCCGTACGCTGAACGATCAGTCGAGTATGGCGATGGCACTGATTGAAAACATTCAGAGGGAGGACCTGAACCCGGTTGAAGAGGCGAACATGATCAGAAGACTGGTTGAGGAGTTCAATCTCTCGCACGCTCAGGTCGGTGAGAATGTCGGCAAGTCGCGAGCCACCATCACCAATATACTGAGACTATTGTCATTGGCTGAACCTGTGTTGGAAATGCTTCAAAACCGTCAGATTGAGACGGGTCACGCCAAAGTCCTGCTTGCGCTTGCCAAGACCGATCAGATTGAGGCGGCACGGGTTGTCGTGCAAAATGCCCTGAATGTGCGAAAAACAGAGGATTTGGTCAAACGCTGGGGCGAACGCGGGCGCAAGTCGGGTAAAATAGCGAAACCCAAGGATTCCGACATTTCCAGGCTTGAGCGAGAATTGTCAGAAAAAGTTGGAGCGAAAGCCGATATTCATGATCGGAATGGAAAAGGATACATCAGGATTCACTACGGAAATCTTGATGAGCTTGACGGGATACTTGAACGAATGAATCTGAACATCGAGTGAAGGCACAAACAGTTATGGAAACCGTCACAAAGTCACAGATGAACCACGTTGCCAAACTGACTGTGGTCATTTTCTCAGCACTGGTCATCACCGGTTGCGCGGAATTTGGTGGTAAACAACTGTCGTTGCTGCAGTCGTCCCGAGTGTTGGACCCGCTGGAAGTTCCACCGGGCCTGTCCCCCCTCCCGGAAGCTGAGCAGTTCCAGATTCCCGGTGAGTACAATCCGGCTGAACTTGCTCCCGAGGATCTTTCTCCAGAACAGTTCAGAAACTATGGGACGTGGGTTGAATTCGAGAAATTCCAGGAGTTTCAAAGAGCGGACAAGGGTATTGGTGTTGACGCGGATCAGTATCGCGAGGCCGTCGAACGCGGCGAGGACTTCTTCAAGGTAACGGTGATTGATACCGGAGAGAACGCGATACGATTGCGGGTGGTCGATTCAGCACAGGCCGTGTTTGAGCGGATGAAGGTTGCGCTCCACAACATGGATGTCAAGGTGAACAGTGCCGATGAGGAAATCGGTAAATTCGTTGTTTCCGGGGTTGATATCAAGAAGTTGCCCACCCTGCTGCAGCGAATAGGATTCAAGGAATACAAAGGAAGAATCGATGAGTTGCACGTAGTAACGACGAGTGCCACCGAGACGCAGGTGGTCGCCAAGACTGAGTTCAACGTCGAGGTGAATGCCGAGGGCAGCAAGGAATTCCTGACCCGACTCAGGTACTATCTGCTTACGAGCTATCAGCAGGATGAGTCCGGCACAGCACTGGCGAGCGCGGTTTCCAATAAATCGATTACAGTGATCGAAGGACGGCAGACCATTGTAATTTCAGAGAATTTTGATTCGGCTTGGGTACGGGTTGGACGAACGCTGGAAGCTTCAGGTGTAAACATCGATGATCTGGATCGAAGCCAGGGTCTATATCTCGTCAGCTTCAGCCATCTGGAAAAAGACAAAAAGAAAAGATGGCGACTCGCATTTTGGAGAAAAGACAAAAAAGAAGTAGCACAGAAGCATTTCAGGGTACTGGTCACCGACCATGGATCCCAGACAAGAATTCATGTTGAGGGCTCCGGGGACGACGAGTCGGATGATCAATACGGCGAACAGTTGTTGGGGATCATTTACGAACGCTTGCTAACCTGATCGGCCGGGGGTCATTTCCAGACTGAGCCTGGCATCATCCATCCTTGTCAGCCCGCAGATCTGACCTTTGGAAAATCATCCAGCGCGCCCGACGGCGGAATAATTCACAATACGGTGCGCTTCATATCGCCGATCGCAGCTGGACGTCAACGGCGGCCGATGGTGACAGTTCCTGCGCAAGACCAGCCAGACGGTGCTGTCCTTGCAATTGATTACTGCGACATTCCAGATATTCGTTACCCGTTCGTGGCTTGCATCTTGCGCCCCAGAGCCATCTTGAGCGAACTCAGTCTGTGCTCCAGCCGCCTCAATCAAATGAATGCAGAGAAACGAACATGTTATGCACAAAATGCAAATACTATATGCATATTGTGCATGACAATGTACAATTGAAGTTATGATTGATCGAGCTATCGCTTCGCGTCTTGTCAGGCTCTTTGAGCAGTATCCTTTCGTAACCGTGACCGGTCCGCGTCAATCCGGCAAGACAACACTGTGCCGCGCTGTGTTCCCTCATCTGAGGTACGTTAATCTAGAGTCACCGGATGTGCGGGAATTTGCTCAAAGCGATCCTCGCGGATTCTTGTCTGAAATTGACGATGGCGCAATTATTGATGAAGTTCAGCGTGTCCCGGAACTTCTTTCATACCTGCAGGTTCTGTCAGACGATAAAGGGCGTAGTAGCCTGTTTGTTCTGACAGGCAGCGAACACTTCAAACTCTCAAACACAATCAGTCAGTCCCTGGCAGGCCGAACCGGTTTACTTTACCTGCTTCCCTTAACCATTGCTGAACGCGACAGCACGGGTGCCGGCCAATCAATCGAAGACATTCTCTATTCGGGATTTTATCCACGCATATATGACCAGCAGCTTGATGCAAACCAAGCCTACTCTGACTACTTTGAGACTTACGTTGAACGGGACATACTGCGGATAGGCCAAATTCGCAATCGGCAGGAATTTCGGCGTTTCGTTCGTCTGTGTGCCGGCAGAATCGGACAGATCGCGAACTTGAGCACAATTGGAGCAGATGCAGGTATATCGCACACAACAGCACAACAGTGGCTCAATCTTCTGGAAACCAGTTTCATTGCTTTCAGATTGCCTCCATTTCGTGCCAATCTTCGCAAGCGTCTCGTCAAGTCACCAAAAATCTATTTTTACGATGTAGGGCTCGCGGCCTATCTGATCGGTATCAACCAGCCGGAACAGATCAGCACCCACCCGATGCGAGGAGCGTTATTTGAGAACATGGTCGTCGTAGAAACCATGAAGTATTGTTTCAATAACGGGAAACGAGAAATTCTTTCTTTTTTTCGTGACAGTCGAGGTTTGGAGTGCGACTTGCTGTTCGAGACAGGCGATGAAATATTCGCGATCGAGATCAAATCGGGAGCAACGATCGCAACCGACTATTTCAAGCCGTTTGACAGAATTGGAGATCTGATTCCGAAAATATCAAGAAAAATCATTGTCTATGGCGGTTCGGCTCGCCAAACCCAAAGTTCAGTTGAGGTGGTGCCTTTCGGTGACCTGTCTGATGTGCTTGATCGTTTTCAAGCTGAAAAAGAAATGTCATCCATTGCACGAACTGGTCTGTCCGATTTGCCCGATTCGTCTGACCGCGGCACACTGGACGCAGTGTTTTACGCATACATCAGACCCACGCTTGATCATCTTGAGCAACTGCTGAGCGAGCATGTGAAACCGCTATTTCAAAGATATCACGCCGGCTCGAAACTTAGTGTCAGGGATCGAACAATCAACTCGGCTACCCTCTTCGAGCCCTCGCGCTGGGAGTCAATCAAAGAGCAAGAATTCGCATTTGTGGGATTTAGAATCGAAAAATTGCAGCCACTGATATTCGTTCACAGTCTGGAGTTGAAGAATTTAGTTACCAACCTCAACCTTAACTTGACCGTTTCGTTGAAATGGACTTTCGACACTGAAGCGTTGACACTTACGATTGATGTCGATGGAAATCAATGTACTGGGCTGTCGGGCCTGCGATGGCCTCATTCCCAAATCGGAATCCAAAGTGCAAAAATTGACTTCATCTGTTCGACAGTCCTGAAATCAATCAAACTCGCGATTCAGCAAAATGCTTTGAGCGATTCTGACAGCCGCAAGTAAGTCATGCGGCACCGGCTGATCGGGCAGTCAGTTCGATCGGTTCCAACACTCAATGGATACCGCGTCGCCGCAACTCCAGCCGCCTCAATTGACTGGATGCAGAGAAACGAAAATGCCTGTATCTCAAGCGTAACTGAGGAATCTTTGCCCGGGCGAGTTTGGAACGCCAGGCAACATCATGTAGCGAAAGCATTGAGACTGTTGGAATGATGGCTGAATCCTGCCTGGTCACAGACAGTATCCATTGTCCGGGACTGTGTTATTCGCCGGTTTGATTGACGGGCTGGGCATCCGGGTTGTTTCGAAGCCATTCCTGATATTTCTGGTACTCTTGCCACTCTTTCCAGAGCAAGTATTCCTGATAAGCTGGATCGTCTTCACCGGGGCCGAGCCGCCCACCGCCTTGATTGAACAAAAACAGCGGCGAACCTTGGATATCTCCCCCTCCTTTCGGGTTATCTGGAACAGGAGGGTGACTTGACTTCCGGTCTGACTGCCTGTCTCCACATCCCAACAGGGCACCTAGTGTAAATACCACCGTAGCGAATAGAATCAAGGAAGACTTTTTTGACATTTCAATGACTGCCTGCTCAGAATTTTCAGCACATGACCTTACAAACCGGTGGTTATTATATTGAACAATTTGACAACTGGGGCAGTTCGTCAGAAGTTTGCGACGACGCAATCTGTTGAATCAGCTGCCCGACATACGGAGCGATTCGGCCGACAATCAAGTCAACACCCGCCTCATTCGGATGAATGCCATCGTTTTGATTCAATGACGGTTCGGTTGCGACGCCGTCAAGAAAAAAAGGATAGAACAGCAAACCAAACTCCTCGGCGAGGTCCGGGTAGATGCTGTCGAACCTTTCGTAGTAGTCTGCTCCAAGATTGCGGGGCGCCTTCGCACCGAAAAACAATATGGGCAACCCTCTGGACTGGATTTTCCTGATTATTTCGGTCAGGTTGTGACGAACGGACTCAACCGGTACAGCTCGAAACGCGTCGTTGTAGCCCAGGAACACAATCACGCCCGAGTATGGATCGGACAGCACCCAGTCGACCCGCGCGAGTCCGCCGCCAGTGGTATCACCGGACACGCCGGAGTTGACGATGCTGACCGGGCAGCCTCTCTCCTTCAGTGTGTTCTGCAGTTTTGACGTAAACCCGTGTTCGGACGCGAGTCCGTAACCTGCGATCAGACTGTCGCCGATTGCGACAATCCTTATTGATTCCGGGGAGGCAGCGTCAGTTTCGGCCGGCAGCAAACCTGCAACAACAAAAATGACTGCTGCCAGGCCCGGAAACGAACCGAAGAACGTGTTATTCATAATCGCTGCTGATTGAAGTGAGTCGGGTTTTTTAATGACCTGGAATCCATCCGGCAAGACGTTTTCAACGCTGCGTCCTGGAAGGCCGAGGCCCGAACAGTGCGGTGCCGATGCGGACGTGGGTTGAGCCTTGACTGATCGCAACCTCCATGTCTGCCGTCATGCCCATGGACAGAGTATCCAGCGGATGCCCCTGCTTGATCGCCAGTTCCAGCCACTGTCTCAATCGGGCAAAAACCGCGCGTTGCCGCTCAACCGTGTCGACAGGTTCCGGTATGATCATCAAACCCCGAATACGAACGCGGGGGAGACTCGCGATCTCGTCCAGCAACGGCAACAACTGCTCACCAGCCACGCCCGACTTTGTCGCCTCGCCTTGCAGATTGGTCTGGACACACAGATTCAATGGCGGCAGATCATCAGGGCGCTGATCGTTCAGCCTCCTGGCAATCTTGTATCGGTCGACACTGTGTACCCAGGAAAAGTGATTGGCAATATCCTTGGTCTTGTTGCTCTGTATGCTTCCGATGAAATGCCATTCAAGTTGCAGATCAGACAGCATCCGCTGCTTGCCGATCGCTTCCTGGACAAAATTCTCCGCGAAAATGCGCTGGCCACATTCAGCCAGGGTCCTGACGGCTTGTGCCGGGTGCAGTTTTCCGACCGCCACCAGACTTACAGAGCCGGCTTGCCTGCCCGCCTGCCTTTCGGCCGCGTGAATCCGGTCCACTACGGTTCGATAATTTTCGGCGAGATTCGAATTGTTCATGAATGGCTGTTGACAATTACGGGCGCACGCGATACCGGATGCCTCGCATACACCTATTATTATCGCCAATCAGGTTACGCGAGTGTGATGTTAGATGCATAATTGTCCATTGACCACTACAATAGTCTGCGCCAGTTGCCGCGCTGGCATATAGAGTAATCAGCCTGAAAGAATCGACAGTTTCGGAGATCTCCAACCAGTGAGGGAATCTGCCTTGCAAGTTTTGACCGACCCGTTTTTTGTGCTTGGATTTGTGCTGATTTTGGCGTGGGTCTCATTTGTGTTGCTCAGACGTTCATCGGCCCGCAACAGCCACGACGATAGATTCGACCTGCTTGAGCAAATCACCGAAAAACTCGCCGCCCAGGAACGAGTGTTGACAGGATTGCTGGATCAGCGTCTGGAAAGAACCGGAATTGATGTTCGACAGACTCTTGAGAAAACGTCCCAAGAGACGTCGGTAACGCTAGGTGACCTCAGACAAAGGCTTGGGGAGATTACGGTATATCAGGGCAAAATCACGGATTTGTCGACGAGGGTCAACCGATTGCATGAGGTGCTCGCAAGTACCAAGCACAAAGGTATATTCGGAGAACAGCAACTTGCAGACATCATCCGCAACGTGTTGCCGGCACAGAGCTATGAGTTTCAGTCTTCGCTTTCGAACGCCAGACGGGCTGACCTGATACTGAAGTTGCCGAATCCACCCGGCTCGATCTGCGTCGACTCAAAATTTCCGCTTCAATCCTTTCAGGACATTCAGGACGCACGCGAGACCAAGGACGTAGACGGAGCACGCCGAAAGTTCAAGACTGCAGTCCGGAAGCACATCGTGGACATTGCGAACAAGTACATCGTAGCCGGTGAAACCAGTGAATTCGCGCTGATGTTTGTACCGTCCGAAGCAATTTTCGCGGAAATTCAGGACGCTCACCAGGATCTTGTGAAGGAGTCACACGATGCCCGGGTATATATTGTGTCGCCGACAACCATGATGGCGACCGTAACCGCGATTCGCGGTATTGTCAGAGATGCCGAACTGAGCCATCAGGCGCAACAGGTCAGGGAAGTCTTGCTGAAAGTCGCCGTTGAGGTCGAAAAACTGGACGAACTGGCAAAAAAACTCCAAAAGAACTTCGACCGGCTGCAGGGCGATGTATCCCGGATCACCCGCAGAACACACAGTGTGAGGGAAAGGATCGATGTGATCGGTGACGCTCACCGCGAAGAAGAGACGGGTCAGGACGGATCGCGGGAACCGAGTGTACAGCCATGATTCTTGAGCCCTATCAAGCCGGACCCGCCTGACTGTACCCGATGAACCCCGATGCAATGCCGTATCGCTGACGCCGAGTCTCCCACAATAGTTCTGACATCCGCATCGTCATGGCTGACGTATTTGACAAAGCGAAACGAAGCCGGATCATGGCGTCCATTACCGCGAAGGATACCAAGCCGGAAATGACAATCCGCAAGGCGCTGCATCGCAACGGTTACCGGTACCGACTTCATGACCGGACCCTTCCCGGCACACCGGATCTGACATTTCGGAAGTTCAAGGCAGTGATTATGGTTCACGGATGCTTCTGGCATGGACATGATTGCACCTTGTTCAGGATGCCGGCAACGAATCAGAAGTACTGGAGCGACAAGATCAGCAACAACCAAAAACGTGATCAGAAAGTCCGGCAAGAATTGCTTGACTTGGGATGGCGCGTGCTCATCATCTGGGAGTGCAGCATGAAGGGTAGACATCGAACGGTATTGGATGACCTGATCCCGGCAATAGAAAACTGGTTGCTGAGCGACCATCGTGAGCTTGAGATCAGCGGCGGATCATCGATCTCGGGAGCCGAGCCGCCAAACTTGCATTGCAACAGTTGAAAATAACCCGAATAACCACATCTATCCGTGTGCTGGTGATTCACATCCGCGGCCGTCCTCACCAGTTTTCCGATCAGGATGGTTTGATTTGTCCGTGCCAATCCGGGAATGAAGATGGTTAACAAAGAAAATGAGCCTATCGTTGCGCTCAACGATCTGTGGTTGGTACTCAAAAGCCAGGCAGGGAGTGTTGAGATACTTCGAGGGGTCAATCTCAACGTAAGGTACGGCGAGAGTGTCAGTATTTCGGGACCGTCAGGTGCCGGCAAAACCAGTTTGATGATGATTATCGGCGGCATGGAAAAAGCCACCCGTGGACAGGCCGTTGTTGCAGGAGTGCGAATTAACGACTCGACTGAAGATGAGCTTGCCAGGTTCCGCAGACAGCATGTCGGGATTGTCTTTCAGTCCTTTCATCTGATTCCAACCATGACGGCCTTGGAGAACGTCGCAATTCCACTCGAATTGTCCGGAGACAAGGATGCATTCGATCGGGCGAGAAGCGAGCTCGCCGAGGTCGGCCTTCTGTCCAGACTCGGTCACTATCCGAGCCAACTGTCAGGTGGCGAGCAACAACGCGTCGCCATCGCCCGTGCGTTGATTGCGCAACCTGACCTGATTCTTGCGGACGAGCCCACCGGCAACCTGGACATGACGAACAGCGAACGAATCATGGATCTTCTGATTCAACGTTGTGCTGACAAGAACGCGACGCTGCTTCTCATTACCCATCAAAGGGAACTCGCGCAACGTTGCACCCGACATGTGGAAATTTCCGACGGCCGAATCATCGCCAATACGGACGGATAGAGTCTGATGAACCTCACCGTCCTCAAAGTTGCATACCGCGATCTGCGACGCGGACATCGCGGCTTTTGGATTTTTCTGAGTTGCCTCGCACTCGGTGTGGCTGCAATCACTGCGGTCATGACCATGTCAGCCAGTCTGGTCAATGGAATCGAGAGAGATGGCAGGATACTGCTCGGTGGCGAGATCGCGATCGGACAGCAGTTTCATGACCTGACCGACGAACAGCTTCTGGAAATTCAGCAATACTCGGAATCCAGCACCAGATTTTTGGAAATGCGGACCCTGTTGCGTAGCGACGATGTTCGCAGAAGTGGACTCATTTCGTTAAAGGCGATCGACGACAACTATCCCGTTTACGGAGAGTTTGTTGTTCGCGACGGCGGAAATATCAGCGAATTGATCGCCTGGAACGGGGAAACATGGGGCGCGATTGTCGATCCAGTCCTGATTGAGTCAGGCCGGGTGTCGGTCGGTGAGCAGGTTTTCCTGGGAAACGCCATCTTCACGGTTACCGCAGTGATCGAAAATGAACCGGACCGCATCGGCAGTACAGGAAGCTTCGGTTTCTGGCCGCGGGTGATTGTCAGTGACGAGGCGGTCAAGGCGGCCGGATTGGTGGTGGAAGGCAGTCGCACGTACTTCGACTACCGGATCAAGCTGAAACAGGGAGTCGACCCCCGCGAGCTCAAGACGCGCTGGTCGGAGCAGTATCCGAATCTGGACGTTCGAGACTATTCCAACGCGTCGCCGAACCTGGCCGAGGTGATCGAGCGGATCGGTGTGCTGCTGGCACTTGCCGGACTGACAACACTGCTGATCGGCGGAGTAGGCGTAAGCAATGCGATTCGCGCCTATATGGACACCCGACTTTCGACGATTGCCATACTCAAGTGTGTCGGCGCGTCGCAGCGCCTCGTCTTTAGGATCTATCTGACTCAGATTCTGTTGCTTTCCGGTGTCGGTATCGCACTGGGTATGACGTTCGGGACCGCCCTGTCATTGGTGAGCGGGACGATCATTGCGAACCTGTATTCAGTTCCCATTGCGTACTCGTTCAGTCTTTACATCGCGATGATCATCATCACGTATGGCATGCTTACAGCCATATTGTTCACATTATGGCCGCTTGCCTGCGCCCTCAACACGATGCCCTCGGCTCTTTTCAGAAATGCGGCGACCGCAGAAAGACGCACCGCCTCGTGGATCTATGGTGTGATTTCCGCGCTGTTGGCTGTCGTGCTGGCCGGGATTGTAATCACGACCGCATACGAAACCCGATTTGCGGTTTGGTTTGTCATCTGCGTCAGTGTCGCCTGGGCCGCATTCAGGCTGGTAGGGCTGATCATCACCGTGATGTCAAGAAAATTCGGATTCCGGCATCTGCCCGCGCTTCGTCTGGCCATCGCCAACCTCCACCGTCCCGGGGCAGCCACCTCCGATATCGTGCTGGCAATCGGTCTGGGACTGTCGGTCCTGGTGGCGACCGCCATGGTATCGGCCAACATGGACGAGCAGATCAACAATCTGATTCCGGACAACGCACCGACTTTCTTTTTCCTGGGCATTCAGTCAGAGCAGCTCAATGAATTCGAAAATCTGATTGAAGCGGCCGATGGCACCTCCGACTTGAATATTCTGCCCTATATTCCAGGCCGGATCACGCAGATCAAGGGAATGAACCCACTTGATGCCCTGGTGGACGAAGACAGCCGCTGGCTGGTCGATGACGACGGTGAGCGCATATTCTCCTACACCGCGGTTCCGCTTGAGGGTGGCGAGATGATCAAGGGTGACTGGTGGAGCCCTGAATACTCAGGACCGCCTCTTCTTTCCATTCATAAGGATGTTGCGGAAGGTTTTGATGTCGACATCGGTGATACGATCACCATGAACATCCTGGGTCGGGAAATAACCGGTACCGTTCACAATATCCGCGATCTGGAATGGCGGTCAATGCGTCTGAATTTTGCCATTATGCTGTCACCGCATCCTCTGAATACGATCCCGCACTCGAATGTCGGTACGGTTCGCGCGCCCCCTGAAGTCGACTTTGTGCTGCAGGAGCACGTTGCGAGCAGTTACGCCAACATAACCGTGATTCGAATCAAGGATGCCTTGGACCGTGTTGCCAACCTTATGGCACAGGCAAGAACTGTAGCCGGCAGCATCAGTACGGTTACAGTCCTGGCGGGAATCTTGGTGCTGGCGGGCATTGTCATCTCGGAGAATCGTCGACGGGCGTACGAGAGCGTACTGCTGAAGACAATCGGAGCCTCGAGAAAATACGTACTGGCAGCATTTTCGTTCGAATATCTGCTGCAGGGCGTAATCACCGCAGTGGTTGCGATCATATTTGGAACGGCCGCATCATGGGCAGTTGTTTCCGGGCTGATGGGTTGGGACTGGCAGCTGATACCGCTTCCCGCTTTGAATACAGCGATTCTGGGTTTGGCCATTTCTTTGGTTCTGGGCATGTTCGGCATCCTGAGAGCGTTGAGACAACGTCCGCTGACGTATCTGAGAAACGGATGATTGTTGAGTTTAATCAATGTTGAGGAGCACGGCCGATGTCGACAATCGCAGGGCCTGATCACAGCTGTTGCGGAATTTGGGTGCCAATCGGCGAGTCCAATCATTTAAAATTTGCAAGGCACTTCATTTTTTGACCGCAGACGGAGCATTCTAAACTGACTTATTCTTTTGAGGAATCGCTTGATCTCATCCGTCGCGGAACCGATGAGATTCTGCTGGATTCAGAACTGAACGATCGAATTCGTAAAGGGCGTCCGCTTTGTGTCAAGGCAGGATTTGATCCCACAGCACCCGACTTGCACTTGGGTCACGTCGTTCTGCTGGAAAAAATGCGGCAGTTTCAGGATCTGGGACACCGAGTCGTCTTCCTGATCGGCGACTTCACCGGACGCATCGGAGATCCGTCCGGAAAGAACGCTACGCGCCCGCCAATGTCCACCGAACAGATTGAAGCCAATGCGGCAACCTACCGAAAGCAGGTGTCCATGGTGCTCGATCCGGACAAGACTGTTGTTCGGTTCAACTCGGAGTGGTATTCAGAGGAAAATTCCGCCATGATGATTCAGCTGGCGTCCCAATACACGGTTGCCAGAATGCTCGAACGCGATGACTTCAAAAAACGGTTCGCGGATCAGCAGTCAATCGCCATTCATGAATTTCTCTATCCTCTGGTTCAGGGTTACGATTCTGTGGTACTCAAGGCCGATGTCGAACTGGGCGGCACAGATCAGAAGTTCAATCTCCTGGTCGGAAGAGACTTGCAGCGACAGTATGGCCAGCCGCAGCAGGTCGTAATCACCGTTCCGATTCTGGAAGGGCTGGATGGCGTTCAGAAAATGTCAAAATCCCTCGGTAACTACATCGGAATCGATGAGCCGCCGGACGAAATATTCGGCAAGTTGATGTCGGTCTCCGACGAGCTGATGTGGAGATACTTCGAATTGCTGAGTAAGCGGCCGATGAAGGAGATCCAACAGTTCCGACAGCAGGCGTCTGAAGGAGCCAATCCTCGCGATTTCAAGGTTCTGCTGGCGATGGAAATGGTTGAACGGTTCCACTCTGGAAGTGCCGCGCAAAGCGCGCATGCACAGTTTATCGCCAGATTTCAGCAGGGCATGGACCCAGACGATATCGAGCACAAGGACATTTTCATTGAGCGGTCGGGCATAGCGCTCGCGAATCTGCTCAAGGACGCAGGGCTGGTCGCGTCAACTTCGGATGCCCATCGCATGGTTGATCAGGGTGCTGTTCGAATCGATGGTGAGCGTGTCAGTGACTCAAGGCAGGAAATTGCTGCAGGAACCTCACATGTCATTCGGGTGGGCAAGCGGCGGATCGCCCGGGTTTCAGTGCAGGCAAGCCAATAATCGGCAGCGGCATCCGCCTCAAGCCCTGCACTGGTCCATCCAGTTCCGATAAAGTATCTGTGCTGTAGACGACAGATTTTCCTGGTACTGCTGTGCTTCGACTCTGAGACTGTCAGCACCATCGACTCCAAAAGTTGCGGTCAGCGCCTGTTCATATTCCGGAACCGCGTTCCACTCGTCGATTGTCTGAGGTCCGGTCTCGACGTGGAACTGAATGCCCAGCGAAGCGTCCCCGATGGCAAATGACTGTACAGCACACACCGGCGACGACATCAGCACACTGGCATCATCAGGAAGAGACTTCACTTCCGCACCATGCCATTGCAGGGTCTTGAAACACTGAGGCAGATCCTTTCCGAGCACATGAGCCTGGCCTGCATCGGTCAAGTTGACGTCGAGCATGCCGACTTCCGGTGTCTGCGCCTTCCCGACCGATCCGCCGGCGGCCTCAGCGAGCAGCTGGTGCCCCAGACATACTCCGAGAAATGGCATGCGGCGTACCCGGACCGCTTCATGAATCGCCTCTTTTTCCGCAGCCAGCCAGGGAAACTGGTCTTCTTGCCAGACATCCATCGGGCCGCCCATTGATATCATCGCGTCGTAGCGTGAGATGTCGGGCACCTTCTCGCCTTCGTCCAGCTCAACAGCGTCCCACCTGATACCGTCGTGGCGCATGAAGTCCCGGAAAATCCCCGGGTGCTCGCAGGCGATGTGCTGGAAAACAACAATTCGGAAATCACTTGCCATGTTACATACCTTCAATCGAAGACTCGATGCGTTGATTATGTCCTATTTTCTCAAACCTGTCATCTTCTCGAAAACTGCATACCGATCCGGCTCGACTGATTGTCAGTACAGTCGGGTTTGTGAGCAATCCGACTTCGATGGGCCGCGACCGCGAAAGCATTGTGCACACATATCCACATCCGACTGCACTGGTTCCTCACTGCGTCTGAATGAGATCTGCCGTTGTCTGCCAATGCTGGAATTCGCCAGTCGATGTTACATCAAATATAATGCAAGGTTACTGTGACGCCTGATCAAAATATACCGAAGTGCAGTCAATGGCTGAGGAAGGGTTGAACCACTGTGAGCGTATTGAGACTTCATTCCGAGCCCCTTCAGGATTCCTGGCTGGATGCCTACGGACACCTCAACGAAGCCTATTACCTTGTCCCATTCACCAACACAACGTGGATCATGCAGGATCATTTCGGGATTGGTGTTGACTACTTTGAGAGAACTGGCTGTGCGCTTTACACCGTTGAAACGCATCTGCGATACCTTAAGGAAGTCAGGAAACCCGCCAATATTGAGGTGGAAACAATAATACTGGGGTCAGACGCCAAGAAAATATGGTTTGCCCACTTGATGCGGGTGGCGGAGAAGTTATGTGCGACAGCAGAATTCATGATTCTCCACTACAGTACTCGAGAAAATAAGACAATACCCTTGCCGCAGGAGGTTCAGGCGATGCTGTCTGCGGCGGAAATTGACTCACGGCCAGATTGGGTGGGCAGACGCATATCCATGGCAAGGCAATGAAGCGCAGTTCGAGGACCGGTTGGCCAAAGGACGTACAGCTTCACGGTCTGAACATCACTTGCTGTTTTGGCAGCTTGTCTCAACTGGCATTTTGATGTGCTTTGGTGTGGAGACTATCTGATTGGAAACGCGGTCACGTCCGAGCAGAAAATTAAGAAAAATCAGTATTGAAGACATGTTGAGAGTTTTGTATGCCGTCGTATTCGGGCTCGTTCTGGTGCCAGTGCCATCAATCGGGCAGGATAGGTCTGCTGACTGCAATCCTTCCATAAACATTGACATTGACGAGACGTCGTTTACCCGTGAAGAAGTGATTGCGCTGATAGACGAACTTTTCTATGAGTCACTGGCCGAGTATCAGGAATGTCTCGGAGGCGGCGCAAGCGGTGGTGCTGTCGCAAGCGGCGCAACCAGCGGCGGACAGACTTCAGGATCTATTGAGTCTGTAGCGGCATCGGGCGTTCAGGGTACAGATTCGCCGTCGCTCGAGCCTATTGAAGAAGAAAGTGTCAGCACTTTCCAATCTGACTTGCCGCCCGCAGACAATGGCAAGATTCCTGAAGACTTGCCGCTCGCAGACAATGGCAAGATTCCTGAAGACATTCCGCCCGCAGACAACGACAGCGTCCTCGCGGCACAGATCCGTCTCGCGGCGGAAAATGAGACCGATCCGGCGGCACAGGCAGCCCTGTGGAACGAATATCGAAAGGTCAAGGGCATTAAAGTAAGGGAAGTCAAATAGCGAGAAACCGAATGTATTGGAGAATGGTCAAATGAAAAAGATCTTTTTTATGCTGTGCTTGAGTCTGAGCGCATTGTCACTGGTCAGTTGTGTTGGCGGTGGGTCCGGCGGGCAGGTTTCTTCTTTGAGCAAGACGCCGTTCGGCGTCAGTCTTGAGGACTCACCAGGTAGCAAGACCGCAAGTCATTACGCGGGTGTCAAGCTCGACGTCATTGTTCCTGTATTCGACCCCAACATTCCTGAGGACCCCGACGAATACGAAAAACTTGGCGTGTGGCCAGAACTTCGAAGAACTGAATCGGTTCGGTTCGCTCAGGCGATGAAATTGGCCCTGCAGGATACCATGGCTTTTGGCGATGTCCGCATCGCACCCGATGTGGCCGTCGCCGGCGACTTGTACGTAATCGGCAGAGTCGACAAGTCCAATGGTGAGGACATCGAAATCTACATCCAGGTCTACGATGCGAGCGGAAAAAGGTGGTCGAAAAAGACCTTCAAGCACCGCGTCAAGGAGTATCACTGGAGGGATGTGCGTCAGAAAGATAAAGATCCGTATCAACCAGTTTTCTCGAAGGCTGCCGAACATATTGTCAGTCTGCTCAAGAAGGTTCCGCAACAAAGACTCGGAGATGTGAGAGCGATTACAGAAATCAAGTTTGCCAGTGCCTTTGTTCCGGGCGTGTACTCGGATCACGTAACAGTTGAGAATAACAAGATCCAACTCGTTTCCCTGCCGCCGGAAAACGACCCCATGCTTGAGCGTACCAGGGCGATCAGAGTGGTTGATGGGCTGTTCATGGATAAGATGCAGACTCACTACAACAGTCTGGTACGGGACACGAACGACAGTTATGTCTCATGGCAGGAGCACAGCCTGACTTCTGCAAAACAGGCTCGAGAAGCAAAATCCAAGGCCGCAGGGCAAGCGATTCTAGGTGGGTTGCTGTTGCTGGGCGCTGCGTATGCGGCGTCCGAAAGTGACTCAACGGGCGATCAACTGGTAACCGCCGGTTTGGCTACCGGAGGTGTATTGATGTTGCAGGACAGTTTCAGTGCCAACGCTGAAGGCAAATTCCACCAGGAAAATCTGATGGAGTTGGGACAGACGCTGAACTTTGAAGTGGCTCCACAAATTGTGGAGTTCGAAAATACGACTCTTGAGCTTCGAGGAGGAGTCAAGTCCCAGTATCGTCAATGGCTGACTGTGCTCGGAGACCTTTACGAGCGTGAAAGGATTCCTGATATTCAGCTTTGATGCCGAAGCCGACGTAGGAAGTTATTGCAGCGAGCCATGATTCAGTGGGTGTTGATGGTACTGAACGAGCATGCCCGCGACAGATGACATCACAACCCCAAAACAGAATCGTATTTCAACACGAACTCTGTTATTGACCGCCATCTTGCTCGTCGTTGTGTTGGCCGGCGGTGTCTGGCTTGCGCGAATGTATACGATCGATGACCTCGCGGGCATGGTGACTGATTCTTCGACCTGGCTTGACGACCCGCTTGATTCTCGAGATGATTCAGCTGATCCAGTTCAGCTGAACCAGCGTTACCAGCAGCTGCATGCAGACCTGCAGGCTGCACTGAATTCAGATCAAAGTGAGAAACTTCGCAATTTCGGGAGAGCAAAATTCCGCGAGCAGGTCGCTTTGGGGTTGATTCGTGCACAAGACGCTTTCAATGCCGGCGACGTCGACGATGCGCTGCGGCATTTGGAATTATCTGCAGAGCACTGGCGCCAGGCAGTCTCAGAAATCGATGCAATGTCCTCTGGTTCAGGAACTGTGCAACAGATTCAGGCGGGTCTTTCTGACAGACAGACAGACGGCGTGTCTGATGATTCATCGAAGTCAGCATCAGAACAGAATCGAATGGATGAGGGAGGAGACTTATCACTTGATCACGATCAGCCCGGTGAGGTATCGATAGCGAATGTAATCCTTTCAATACCCATAGGTGAGCAAAGATCAGACGGTGATCTGGCGCAGGGCAACCGGCAATCGGTGGAGTTGCCGATTTCGGACGCGGAACCAGAATTTACTGACGGCAGCAACATAGCGGATTCCGCTGAGGTGTCCGACCGGGAAGTTTCCGCATTGAGTCCACAAACGAACTTCGAAACCGAGGGCTCACAGCCAAGCGAAACAGAACATCAACGCGACACCGCGCCAGACAACGAAAATCTGGCCAGACTGGAGTACGAATTTTTGATGTCGGAACTGAATCGCGTTTTACCAACCGTTCAGGAAAACCAGAATCTTGTACCGCAAAACAAAAGCATCATTGAAACGGCGCAGCAAAATTTCACCAAGGCAAAAGATGCTTATCGAGTGCAGAGGTTCAGCGATGCAAAGCGATTCGCTGTTATCGCACTCGCTGACGCAAACAAGGCAGTCGAGCACGAAGAGCGGCATTATCATCTGAGTCTGGCAGCTGCCAAGGATGCGTATGCAGACCGCAATGTCGAAATTGCCGCGCAGGCAATTGATCGGGCTGTTGCGTTGCGACCGAACAGTCATGAAGCGGCTCACTGGCACGATCAGATTGAATCATTGCCAAATCTGATCGAAGCGCAGCAAGACGCAGACTCTGCCCGCGACTCGGGCCAGTTGCACAAGGAAGTTGAAGCCCTCGAACGAGTCGTACTGTATTCGAACGACACCGATTGGACCGAACAACGCATCGCAGAACTTAAGCAATTGATCAGTGACAGGCAGTTCTTCAGCACCATTAGTCGGGGGCTTACGGCTTTATCGGATGGCAATATTGAACAGGCAAGAACCGAACTCTCGAACGCCAGGAATCAACGGCCATCTTCATCGGAAACCGCAAGATTGCAAAGTGGCATTGAACACGCAGAGCGACAACACAGGATCTCTGAACTCCTCGAAGCTGCCACACGCGCTTGGGAACAGGATAACTGGAACAATGCACTTGTTCACTATCAGAAAGTCTTGTCCATCGATCCGGATCGTGATGAGGCCGTCCAAGGTCGTGAATTTGCAACCAGGATTATCGCACTGCAAAGTGCAATGGATGATTTTCTCAACAGACCCCATCGACTGAGCTCGCCCAATATAGCCGCTTCTGCCAATTCAGCCGTTGAGAGTGCCGCGCCGTTGGGCGTTTTCAGCCGCAGACTCGAGTTGACTGCCAACTCGCTGGCAGATGCAATTCTCGAGTGGCAGACACCTGTGCTGGTAAGGGTGCTGTCAGACGGAAAGACGGAAATCGGGATCCGGGGGGTCGGTCGCATCGGAAGGACGAAAGAAAAGTCAATCACATTGCGTCCTGGCACCTACGTTTTTGAAGGACGAAGAGAAGGATATCGCTCGACCCTGATAGAAATCGTCGTGGCAAGCAGCGAAATTGCACAGGAAATAACCGTGATCTGCAGTGAGCGAAGTTGAACGAATTCTGAACCTAGCACAGCGCAGCCACCGAAAACGGGCGGTCATCGCTACGGCAGTTGTAGTGTCGATCTGTGCGCTGGCAGGGGTGTTGTACTTCGCAACTGTGGTAATCGGGAAAGTATCTGTTGTCATAACACCGACGGAGGCATCCAATTCGGCCCAAATTGCAGTCACGCAGGGCAAGGGCTATGTGACGGGCTCCAGAATCTGGGGACTGAAAGGCGATATGATCATCCGGATATCAGCCGACGGGTATGAAACCGAGGAATTCTCGATCACACACGCGACATGGGAGCGGGAGAAGGTGGATGTGATCATGCGAGAAGTTCTCGCCACTCTGAAAGCAGTCGCCACACCCCGACTTCCTGACATCCGATGGCATCTGAATGATAACCTTGTCGGACAAGGCGATTCGCTGGACATGAAACTGAACTCCGGAGATTACCGTATCAGTGCTGTACACCCCTATTATGTTCCGCAGACATCGGTATTTTCTGTGAACAGGGGCGAACGATACAATCTTGATCTGACACTGAAGCCGATGAAGGGAGAAATTTTCATCACATCGGCACCAGGCGGCGCTGAAGTGGCATCGGATCAAGAGGTGTTAGGCAGGACTCCGTTGAATCTGCAAGTCGAAGGCGGCGTTCATCACCTGACCGTTTCCGCTGACAGATACGACACCAAGACAGATTCGATATCAGTCAGCAATTCCTCTCCGACGGTCAAACGGCACTACGAGCTGAAAAGAACGTTGCGGCCGGTGTCGTTGATCCTTTCTCCAAAAGGAGGCGTCATCTCATTGGACGATGAAGTCATATCGGTACCAACCGGCAAATTGCTCCTGCCCGTTGGAAGCCAGCACAGCCTGCGCTATTCCAAGCAAGGATTCAGCACGAAGGGCGAGAAGTTCACAGTCAATGAAAGCGGGAATTCGGTCGCGCTTGAGCTAAAGCCCATATACGGAGTGGTGAGAATCGATTCGCACCCGCGTGCGAAAATCGAGATTGGCGGTACGGACTATGGACAAACCCCCCAACTGCTGAAAATTCACGCCGTTGAACAGACTGTTGCGCTGAGCGCGCCCGGCTACCAGACACAGTTCAGAAAGTTTGTCCCGGACGAAAATGTCCCATTGGAGATGTTTGTCACACTGGAGACGAAAAGTGCCTACAGATTGAGAAATTCACCGGCGCAGTACTCGAACAGTGCGGGCATGGAGATGAAGCTGTTCAAAACCGCAGATACGATCACAGTGGGTTCACCGCGAGGTGAGATCGATCGACGGGCGAACGAGTTTCTCAGGGAGGTCAGGCTTTCAAGGCCGTTCTATGCCGGTGTTCATGAAGTATCGGTCGAGCAATACAACAAGTTCAAGTCGCCCGACGCGGCCGGCTCGGGAAACCGTCATCCCATTGTCGGCATAGACTGGATTTCGGCCGCAAAGTTCTGTAATTGGCTTAGCAGGCAAGAAGGGCTTGAACCGGTTTATCTGTTCCCGGACGGGCAATTTACCGGGAGCGATCCGTCCGCCGACGGTTATCGAATGCTGACCGAGGCTGAATGGGAGTGGCTGGCAAGAAAGGCAGGACGCGTTGAGCAGTCCATTTTTACGTGGGGTAACAGCAGGACAATACCCAAGAATTCCGGTAATCTCGCAGATGAATCAGCAACGGGAAAGGTGGAGTCATACATTCCCAACTACAGCGATGGTGCACCGTCACTTTCCGAAACGGGACGTTTTTCGTCCAACCCGTCCGGACTGCATGATCTGACCGGGAATGCAAGGGAATGGGTACATGATGCCTACAGCTTGCGGCCGCCGAGGGAGGGCGAGGTGAAAGATGACGTCCTGGACAGCGACGATTCGTTGCGGCGAACCTTCAAGGGATCAAGTTTCAGGTCGGCAGACCCTGCTGAGTTACGTGCTTCGTGGCGGGACGGCAGCGACTCGTCGGCCGATGACATTGGATTTCGAGTTGCCCGCTACCTTTACTGACTTCAGGCTGTCTATGAAAATTCACGATAGTTCCCAGGTAGTATAATCGACATGAACAGTAGTGAGATGTTGGCAAAAAGACAACTGCCTGTTCCAACAGGAGTCTGAGATTTGTTTGGAATTCGTTCGAAATCGCGTATGTACGCGCTGATTCTTCTCACATCGCTGGCTATTGCTGTACTGGGAGTAAGCTACTACCTCTCTGAGCCCGCGCGTAGCCAGAATAGTCAAATCAGCCTGAATTCTCCGGTCAGCTTCCCGGTGGACATATGATATGAAGCACACGGTTCGCAGTTTTGCGATACTGGCAACTTCTGCGCTTGGTGTCCATCTTTTTTACATTGAGTTCATCAGACCGAAGGCTGAGATCGTTATCGAAGCCGCCCGCCGGGCCGGGCAGTCCGCCCCCCGGGAATGGGTTGTCATTCTTAAGGATTGGGAACAGGAAATCTGCATCATCCTGATGCTGTTCTGCATAGTGCAGATTGTTCTGAAACTCAGGGAGGTCGCCAAAGAACAATATCTGTTCAAAGTCGATCTCTTTGCGGCCGCGGATCAGGAGGAAACCCCGCTTGCTGACACCCTGGAAGAGCTGGAATCACTTCCCGATCACATTGGACGCACCCAGCTCTTGGAGACGCTGAAGGCCAGTCTGCGCCGCTACCGCATAACAGAAGATGTTCAGAACACCTCTGATGCCATACAGACAAGTGTAGAGGCATTGTCTATGCGTCTGGAGGCGGACAATACGATGATCAGATATGTTATTTGGGCCATACCTTCCATCGGGTTCATCGGTACTGTTCGCGGTATCGGTACCGCGCTGTCGCAGGCTGACAAAGCATTGGCAGGCGATATTTCAGATATGACCGCCAGCCTTGGAATTGCGTTCAACTCAACTTTCGTCGCGCTGGTAATCAGTATAGTGCTCATGCTGCTGTTGCATTCCTTACAGCGGGCACAGGACAAAAGACTGGTTGACATTCAGAACTATTGCGAAGAATTCCTGCTCAAACGCATCAGTCGTTGACTTGTGATTCGCCATGAGGAAAACTCGGCGCAGTCAAGGCAGCACACTCGCATTTCTTGACGTAATGGCGTGTGGCCTGGGCGTGGCCATCCTGCTATTCCTGATCGTCAAGCACAACACCGGTGCAGTCGAGGATCAGTCAAGTCAGGTGGAATCAGATGCGAATCAAGTCGAGTTGCTAAGCCAGTTGGAAGAGCACGAGTCGCAGCTTTCCCGCGAGCTTGAACTCGCACGGCAAGCCGAATCAGCGGCGCGCAACGAATCCCGGCGACTCGACGAACTTGAGAAGAAACAAAATCAACTGGCAATACTCCAGAGCCAGTTGGAATCCGAACGTGTGCGAAAGACCCGACTGCAAGATGAAATAGTTTCGATACAGCCTCGACAGGCAGCCGATGTACTAGAAAATTCCCAGGTTGGCGAAGAGAAATATCTCTTGGGACTGGAAGTCAAAGGGCGCAACATCGCAATATTGATCGATCGCAGTGCGTCCATGACAGACAACTTGCTGGTCGATATCATCAGTCGAAAAGTTCGATCCGACACCATAAAAAAACAGGGCCCCAAGTGGAAACGTACAGTACGGACTGCGAAGTGGCTGTTGAATCGAGTCCCCGAAGACTCGAATGTGATCGTGGTCGCATTCAACGATCAGGCGCAGATATTGAATGAAGGTCGCTGGGCCAAGGGACGGGACAGCGAATCGCTTCAGGGGATCGTCGACGAGTTGGCTCAGCTGGTCCCCACAGGCGCAACGAATCTGGAGTCTGCATTACGGGAATTGAAATCCGCATCGCCATTTGCAAGCGACCTGTATGTCATTACCGATGGTTTGCCGACCCAAAGCTTGTCTCGACCGGTGTTGTTCTCCAGTTGCAGGAACAGGTCGAATACGGTCAGCGGCAGTTGTCGCAAGGCATACTTTCACAGCAGCCTGGTTGTGGTGCCGGAATCAGGAACAGTCGTTAACGTGATATTGTTGCCTCTGGAGGGAGATCCCGAAGCCGCGCCCGAATACTGGTCGTGGGCCGCGGTGACTGGAGGCACAATGCTGGTTCCGGCGGAAAATTGGCCATGAAAAAGAAAAGACAAGGTACAGAAGTCTTCAGCCTGGCGTTTTTGGACATTGTAACTTGCGGATTTGGTGCAATCATTCTGCTGTTGCTGATTACAAGACCGATCCCGGTCGAAGTTGATGCTGTTCAGGAATCTGTTGACCTGACGTCCTCCATACAACTCGTGTTGACGACCATTGCCAGGTTGGAAACCGAGTTGGCATCAATGAGCATGACCAAGCTGGAAGTTCCCAAGACCCGGCCCGGTGACACGGAGACGCTTGACCAATCCATTGCACAAGCCGGCGCTGAGCTTTCCGATTTGAAAGCTGACAATCTGGGCCTTGAACAAGTCGTCGAGTCATTGAAGCGGATAACAATCCGAGCAACCACAGAACCAGAGCAGCGAGCCCCGGAAGTCGGCGGAATTCCGGTTGACAGCGATCACGTCATATTCATTGTTGACACGTCGGGGAGCATGATGGCAATCTGGGACCAGGTCATCGATGTCATATATAAAGTGATCGACATCCATCCAAAAGTGAACGGATTTCAAATATTGAATGACAACGGAAGTTATCTGATTCAGGGCACTCGACGCAAGTGGATTCCGGATACGCCAATCACGCGAAAAAACGTCAAGGGCGTATTGTCTTCGTGGGCCAGTTTTTCCAACAGCAGTCCCGTCGAGGGTTTGGAAGTTGCGTTGAGGACCTACGCCAAACGCAAGGAGAACATATCAGTCTATATTTTCGGAGATGAGTTTACCGGCTCATCCTATGACGCGGTGATTGACACCGTAGATCGTTTGAATATCGACAACTCGACCGAAAAAGCGATCGCACGTATACACGCAGTCGGATTCATTTCGGGGTACAGCGGTGACCGCTATGCGACATTAATGAGATATGTGACTGAAAGAAATCGCGGGTCATTTATTGGGTTGCCTTTGAGGTGAGCCAATGAACTTCGGCTTGTTGCGATGCGGTTGTTTTCGCCGCGGATCAGGCTTGTTCCGATACTTCTTTTTCACAATCTCAATATAGATGTAAATATCGAAGCTGTGGAAGTGCTGATAATGGAATATGACAGGAACAAGTCAAGAGCAGACCAAGAAGATCACGGGTTGACTTATAGTTGGAGAGACAATCCTCATCTTGAACGCGCCTGCGCTTCATAAATCAGCATGGCGTCGCATGACAGGAAATTGTCAAAATTGTTGAAAGACAATGGATGGGTAATCGATAGACAGCCACGTGGCAGTCACTAAACGGTCATGATTGGTGTCATTCTTCCCGCACAATGAAAACAATTTTCAAGGCAAATGTGGCGCTCATCTGCATAATTCCCTTCAGAAAGCGATGTGTGGATTCAGTCAGAGAATCTGACTGAGAAATTCCTTGGTTCGAGGATCCTTTGCCTCGGAAAAGAATGTTGATGGCGGTCCATACTCAACGATTACTCCGCGATCGGTAAAGTAGATACAGTCCGCAACCTCACGCGCGAAACCCATCTCGTGAGTGACCAATATGCATGTCATTCCATCTTCTGCCAGATCCTTGATCGTGACGAGGACTTCCTTGACTGTTTCCGGATCAAGAGCTGCTGTTACCTCATCGAACAGCATAACCCGCGGATTCATTGCCAGCGACCGGGCGATCGCGACTCGCTGTTGCTGCCCTCCCGACAGTTCTCCCGGAAAACTGTCCTCCTTGCCAGTCAGGTTGACCCGTTTCATAAGGTGGACTGCGCGTTCCCTGACTTGTTCAGGATCTTGCTTGAGCACTTTCACCGGTGCCATCATGATGTTCTGCAATGCGGTACGGTGCGGAAACAGATTGTATTGCTGAAACACCATGCCGACCTTCTTGCGCAGCTCAAGCTTGTCGAGCTTCGGATCGTGCACCTCCTGCCCTTCCACCCTGATCGAACCGGAATTGATGTCATTCAGTGCATTGATGCAGCGAATCAGGGTTGACTTGCCCGAACCGGAAGGACCGATCACGCAGACCACCTCGCCTGCCATGACATCCATTGAGATTCCTTTGAGAACCTCAAGTGAACCGAATGACTTGTACAAGTCCCGGATCGAAACGATAGGTTCGGATTCTGTCCAGTTCATAACCATTCGTTTCCATTTGCAGCCGGTAGTCCGGCGGCGGTTGGCAGCGTCGCGACCATGTCAAAGCTTGACGGCATAACGTTTCTCCAGTCGAATCGTCAGTCGTGCGATAGGATAACAATATACGAAGAATATCATTAACGCGAAACTGTAAAACGGCACAAGCAGTTCCGGATGGTTGTTTTCCGACTCGATTGCCTGCCTGCTCAAGGTGATCAGTTCTTCCACGCCCAGCAGCGAGCACAACGGCGTGGCCATCGTCAGGATCGCATACCAGTTCATCCATGGTGGAATCATCCGCTTGAAACATTGAGGCAGAATGATCTGCCAAAGAATCTGCCTTCTGCTGAAAGCCAACGACTCGGCCGCTTCCCACTGGCCTGTCGGTACCGACTGGATTGCGCCGCGAACCACTTCAGATATGTTCGCCATGATGGGCAATGACAATCCGAACACCGCTTTGAACCAGTCGGGTACAGAAATGATCATTCCGCCTATCGTAATCTCGAACGGTAACGCCAGCAGCACGATGAACAGAAGCACCAACCATGGAGAATTGCGAAATAACTGGGTCGTGAACTTGGCCGCAAACCGGATTGCCCAAATCGGTGAAATCTGGGCGATTCCCAATAGAACGCCGGCCATGGTGCCGATCATCATGGTCAGAACCGAGATCAGCAGATTGAACAGAAAACCACTCAAGAATAGAAAAGGAAGCCACTTGAACAGCGCCTTGATCGCATCGTCATATCCATAACCTGCGGCCAGCGCGGTGAGCGGCCAGATCAGGCACAGCGCAAAGGCGACTGGAACAATCCAGGGAGCGGCGCTGACCAGCCAGCTGCTGAATCCAACCAGTCCATTTTCGTCAGTTCCCCGATATCGGTAAGGCAACAGTACCGGCAAGTCGGTGCTCGCGCGCGCCTGAAGCCCGGGTATGGGCCGTGAACCCCTCATGATGATCCGTAGCCTGGAATCTTCATGGAATGCTCCCACTTGTGCATGCCAGCGACAAGAATCCCCACCAGTATGATGAAAACAACGAACAGCACCGTCATCGTCGGATAAAGTGCGCTTGGATAGTCGTTCCAGATGCCCACGCATTCGTAGAGCAGTTCGGGTACCGCAATTCCGATCGCCTGGGTAGTGGTCTTGATCAGGTTCACCAGATTGTTGTTCAGTGCCGGCAGGGAGACCCGAAATGCCAGCGGCAGAATCAGTTCCACGTAAGACTGGAATCTGGAAAACCCCAGTGAATCAGCAGCCTCCCGGGTGGACTCCGGAACTGCCTCAATGCCGGCCCTGAAAATCTCAACGTTGAACGATCCGGCAAAAAACGACAGTGAGATGATCGCCCAGCCGACATTCGAGATCAAAGGCACTTCGGTCCAGCCATCGGGACCGGTGATCGTGGGTGTGATCTGCCCCAGCGCGAAGTAAAAGAACAGCAACTGGACAAATGGCGGTGTGTTGCGGAAGAACTGGATGTATCCCTGTACCAGCAACCGCACCCAGCGCTTGGGTGAGCCTTGCAGCCAGGCACCGACGATGCCGATGACGACCGACAGCAGCACACAGGCGACGGACAACAGGACCGTCATTTTCAATCCGCCTACAAGTCGCCACCATTGAAACGAATCGTAAAAGAAAATGAAGTTCCAGCGAGGATAGTCGTCCGCCAGCTGGAGAAAAAATGACGTGATCGTCTCAATCATTCAAACAGCCTGTCGATTCTGCCTGTACAGACTGATACCGGCGTTGAGGCGATGCCTCACCGCCGGTATGAAACACTTTGGGCTATTTGCTCAGCCAGTCCGTGAACTTCTCGTTGTGGTCGACTAGAAATGCGGTGGGCTTGATGCCCCACTTCTTCTCCCATTCGATCAGCTGGCCACTCTGATGCCAACTGAAGACCATACCGGACATGAAGCGGCCGAATATGCAATCATTCTCGGCAAGCGGCACAGCCAGCCCCCATGGATTGTCATCTTCAGACATGAGCGGCATTTCGAACGCATCGAATCTCCTGATGCCAGATCGGAGCCGATCGAGGAATCGTCATACACCCAGGCGACGCACTTTTTGTCGCGCAAAGCCTGTTTGGCTTCCGCATTGCCTGTGAATGCGACGATATTCACGCCGTACCGTTCGGTGACAATCTTGTTATAGAAAGCCCCCTGTTTTCCGCATACCGACTTGCCGCGCAATTCCTCCCATTCCTTGAAACCAAGTGCTTTGGGCGACATGATGTTGGTGCCTGATGTGTAGTAGTTCGGCTGAGGAATGCCGACAATTTTCCGCCGGTCCTCGCGATCTGACATCGTCGCGATGAACATGTCAGTCTTTCCCTGTTCAAGAAACTGCATGCGGTTGGATGACTGGACTGGGACCAATTCCACTTCCACGCCCAAGGTGGAGCCGACATCCATCGCCATGTCAATTTCCATACCGACCAGACTCCCATCGGAATCACGGTATCCCCAAGGCTTGTAGTCCGCCTTGACACCGATCACAATCTTGCCGCGATTCATGATCTTGTTCCAGACGTCATTCGTACACTCGGCAACAACTATGCCGGCCCATCCAAATGTCAATGCAATCAGTGTCGTCAGTGTTATAGCTTTCTTCTTCATGATGTCCTCCTTAAATTATTCTCAAAGATAAATTCAGATGCGGGTGTCCTTGCCTGCCTCAGGCCTGTGGACTTGATCGGATATACAGTCAGTGCCATACCCACACAGAATCAACGCAACAGTACCGAAACCGATACGCCCTTGATGAATTAAGTATAGCCACTCGCGACTTCTATTTCAGCAGTGTCTATCCGTTCTAATCCGCAGATAGAGAGTGTAGGCGGTACCTGCGGCGTAGAGTTCAGTTCTCAGACGGTTTGTCGCACCAAACCCTGATCAGCTGACAATCCTCACCCTCAACCGCGGTTGATTTGCCTCTTGCAAGACACAGGTTCAGAATCATCAGGAGGTGATTCAATCTTTTCTGTCCCATCTGCGATCTCTCTTGATTAAGTCCGTTAGTTGCTACAGTTATATACTAGTGACACAGCTGTCAACCTTCCTGCCGGTTATCTGTGGACTACATCAGCACACGAGGGAATTCCCCTGTCATTGACTTTGAGCATGCCGCGACCTGTGGACTCGCAGCCGACGGCGGCTTGTACGTGCCGGCATCGTGGCCGAAGTTCAGCCGCGACGAAATCGCCACACTGAAAGGGTTGTCCTATACACAGATCGCCGAAAGGGTAATCGCCCGCTTTGTGGGCGACACCATCTCCCCCCAACAGTTGGGACTGCTGATTGAATCCGCTTACGAGGACTTCGATGACCCGCAGATTGCACCTGTCCGCGAGCTTCGGGAAGGGCTGTACCTGCTGGAACTGTTCCACGGACCGACACTGTCGTTCAAGGACTACGCATTGCAGTTTCTGGGACGTTTCATGGACTGGAGCCTTCGGCGAAACAGTCAGCGGCTCACAGTAGTTGGAGCGACATCCGGTGATACCGGGTCTGCTGCAATCAGTGCGGTTGGCGGATGTCCGGTGATCGAACTTTATATGCTGCACCCGTTTCAAAAGGTGTCAGACATGCAACGACGTCAAATGACAACCAATCAGGACCACAACATATTCAACTACGCGGTCGACGGCACTTTCGATGACTGTCAGGCAATGGTCAAGGAAATTTTCAACGACAACGAAATGCGCATGCACCGATCACTCGGTGCCGTAAACTCCATCAATTGGGGAAGAATAACCGCGCAGGTTGTCTACTACTTTCACGCGGCCGTTCAGTTAGGTGCGCCACAAACAGCGGTTTCCTTTGCCGTGCCCACCGGGAACTTCGGCAATGTTTTCGCAGGGTATACCGCATCCTGTATGGGGCTGCCGATCGAGAGGATGATTGTGTGCTCCAACGAGAACGATATTCTGACCCGATTCTTTGAGACCGGTGTGATGAAAAAACAGGGCGTGAGACAAACCGTGACTCCGAGCATGGATATTGAGGTGTCGAGCAACTTTGAAAGGTTTCTGTTTGACTTGCTCGATCGCGACGGTCACGAGGTGACAGAACTGATGCGCCAGTTGCGGGAAAATGGACAATTTGAGGTTGATCCGGATACGCTGCACAGAGCTCGCAGCCACTTCGATGCTATTCGTGCGGACCAACGGGAGACCTGTGATGCGATTGCCAGGCTGTATTCGGAAACCGGCATGATTATCGATCCGCATAGTGCTGTCGCCCTTTCAGCCGTTGATCATTTTGACTCCGATTCCGACAGTCCGTTGGTCGTGATATCAACCGCCCATCCGGCCAAGTTTCCAGATACCATCGAACGATCAGTCAGTGCCGGTGTGCAGGTTCCGTCACGGTTGGCGGGCCTGCTGGACATGCCGGAGCGTTACAGGCGAATTTCCAGCAATCCGGACGAACTGAAAAAACTGATGCTTGCTGCCTGAACGATGCGCCGGACAGGAAACATCACCGTGTCTGGAATTTCGAGTGCTGTCGTTGCGCTTTTTGCACTTTGGCTGCCACTCGCTTTCAGTCCGGCCGGTGCTGAGATCAGGTCGGATGCGTCAACCGGGGCCTCGCTCGACGGAAGTTTTACCCAGGGCGGGCTGATTATCGGTACCACCAGGCCCGGCGCGAAAGTCGTGTTCAACGGGAATCCGGTACGTGTCTCCGGACAGGGCAAGTTTCTGATCGGATTCGGACGCGATGCAAAGCCCTTGTGGCCACTGGTCATCGAGTACCCTGATGGCCAACTTTTCACGAGTGAAGTTGAGATATCGAAACGTGAATATGACATCCAGCGCATTGATGGCCTTGCGCCGAGCATGGTTACCCCCTCGGAAGAGGACCTTGAAAGAATTGTTCAGGAAACCGCACTCATAAATAAAGCACGGAAGATTGATGATGAAAGAACGGATTTTCTCGAACCGTTTGACTGGCCGGTCCATGGAATCATCACCGGTGTATACGGCAGCCAGCGAATCCTGAATGGTGAGCCGCGAAGACCACATTATGGCATTGACATCGCGGTGCCTGCCGATACGCCTGTGCGCGCACCGGCATCCGGCATTGTTACCGTTGCACACCCTGATATGTACTTTTCAGGCGGCACAGTGATCATTGATCACGGACATGGATTGTCCTCAGCCTTCTTGCATCTTGGAGGAATTCTTGTCACAGAGGGGGAGCATGTGAAGAAAGGACAGCCGTTTGCGACCGTCGGGTCATCGGGCAGAAGTACCGGCGCACACCTCGATTGGCGAATCAATCTTTTTTCGAGTCGGCTTGATGTCGGACTGCTTGTCGGCGAGATGCCGCCGCTCGACTGATCCGCTTCAATCACAAGACTTGCCATGCAATCGGTCCGGAACTATCGCGGCATCGCTATTGGCATCGTGGCGATGGGTACCGTCATCACCATCTCCAATGTGCTGGTCCAATACCCGATCAATGACTGGCTGACATGGGGCCATTTCAGTTTTCCCATCACCTTCCTGATCGCCGATCTGCTGAACCGCAAATTGGGCCCCTCCCACGCCCGTATCGTTGCATATGCCGGATTTGTTGCTGCTGTGATGCTGTCAATCTGGCTGGCGACACCGCGCATCGCACTGGCATCAGGGCTCGCCTTCATCTCAGGACAGCTGACAGACATTGCGGTCTTCCACCGCCTGCGAAAACTCAAATGGTGGCGAGCGCCGCTGATCTCCTCAAGTATTGCTTCGACTGTCGACACGATCATCTTCTACTCGATTGCGTTCGCCGCCACCGGAATGCCCTGGATCACGTGGGCGATCGGTGATTATGCAGTCAAACTCCTCACCGCTGTGTTTCTCCTCCTGCCGTTTTTTGTCATCACAAACAGAATCTGGTCCGGCCAAGGTACATCGGCAGACCAGGCGTGACAGGCTGTTTTCGGGAGGTTTGGACGGGTAGCCGATCGAGTCGTTCGGACCTGGATCAGCTGCCCATACCGACACAGAATCGGCACCGATAGCCAGATGGCCGGGAGCGTACGAGCTCCTCGGCCTGCTCTTCGGACTTGACCGCCGCAAACACCGCTCCGCCTGAACCGGTCATCTTGGCCTCCCCGTGTTGTCCAAGCCACTCCAGGGCCAGCCTGACTTCGGGGTAAAGTCGACAGGCAGTCTGCTCCAGGTCGTTGCAGACGGCACCGTCGTAGAAATCCTGCATCGAAATTCGGTCGCGATAAGGCGACAGATCGCACTGCGAGAAAACTCGTCGGGTAGAGACCTCGACCGGCGGTACAACTACCAGGTAAAGCTGCTCAGACAGGGAAATCCCTGATAGGTGTTCCCCGATGCCTTGCGCCCACGCGTTTGTTCCGTGGATGAACACTGGAACGTCCGCACCGACGTCCGCACCGACTTCAGCGAGTTCAGCGGCTGAAAGATCGAGTTTCCACAGGCTGTTCAATGCGATCAGGGTTGTCGCGGCATCCGAACTGCCGCCACCCAGTCCGCTCCCGGCAGGGATATTCTTCTTCAGTCGGATATCCACCCCTTCAGTGCCCGGAAACCGGTCTCTCAGCGCGCAGGCCGCTTTCACGGTCAGGCATTGTTCTTCCGCAATGCCTGGCACCTCGGATGGCCGCCTTATCCGTCCATCCGGACTGACCTCGAATTCCAGCTCGTCCTTCCAGTCAATGAGCTGATAGACGGTTTGCAGTTGGTGATATCCGTTCTCCAGACGGCCTACGACATGAAGAAAGAGGTTCAGCTTGGCCGGGGCGTGCCAGATCTTCATTGAATTCGCCGTTCAGACACCGGTAACGGCTATGGTGGAATTATTCGATTCCCCAATCGGAGATGACAATCCGTATCTCTTCGATTTTCTCACCAGACTCATCGGATGTTAACGTTTGTGCATCTTGCACAAGATTCAACCTTGTCGGGAGCTGATAGCCGCCTGCATCGCGGTATTTTGAGAAGCTGACTGTCCAGCCGGCCTGTTGGACCGAGATCAAGCGACCTTCTACATCCCATACGTTTACCGAACCGAATTTCGGATCAATCGCACCGACCAGCCAGTAAATGAGCGCTTCGACCGGCAGCGACTGTCCGGTTCGCTGCTCAAGTACAGCCTGCATGTTCGAGCCGATGATCCTGCGCCCCTGTGTGTCCTCAAGCACAACACCATCTGAATCCTGAATGATGCGAATTCGCCGCGAGCCGAAATTCCCATAAATCTCCAACTGGTGTGCATCCCCGTTACGGACCCAGAGCAATCTGCCGATCTCGCCCTTCGACCCCGCTCGGATACTGATCCGACCGCGCAGATTCCAGTGATCGATGGTGGATACGGTCGCGGCATGGGATCGATAGACGTCAAGATCGACTGATTCGATTGCGGTCTCAACGGTCGCACAGCCCGTCATGAAGACCAAAGCCAGCGATATGATCAGTGCGCGATTCATCAGTTGACGAATCTTTCGACTGTTTCTTTCAATATCCTGTCCTGGGGCGACTTCTTCAGGGCCCGGTCCCAAATGACTCTTGCCTTGCTCTGGTTGCCGATCGCCCAGTACACCTCACCTAGATGAGCCGCGATAACCGGGTCGTCCCGCCTGTCGAGGGCGGTTTCGAGAAAATCGATCGCAGAATCGGGGTTTCCGAGTTTGAACTGAACCCAACCCATGCTATCGAGAACATAAGGATCGTTCGGTTTCAAGGCCAGTGCCTTCTCGATCAGTTCCAGGGCCTCGGTCAGCCGATCGGTCTGATCCGCCAGCACGTAACCCAACGAGTTGAGCGCAGCGGGGTTGTCAGGGTCCTGTTCAAGTATCGCTCTGATGTCAGCTTCCGCCGGTTCGACCTGATTGAGTTCGGCCAGAATATGACTTCGAGCCAACAGCAACGACGCGTTCCCGGGCAAAATCTCCAACGCCTCATCCAGGGTTTGTCTTGCCTGATCATATCTGTGAGCGTCCAGATAAACCTGACTCTCGGACAAAGACAGGCGGACACGCTCCCGATCGTCGCTGGGTCTGTATTCTTCCAGCAGCGATATCCCTTCTTCCACACTATCGGTTCTTGCGATGTACTGTGCGGACAGCGAAATTCTCTGAAAGACAAATCTTGGCGATCTGATTTGATTGATCCACTCCCTGGCTTCATCGTATCTCATCTGTTTAAGCGCGATTTCCGCGAGTCCCAGCAATACCACCTGATCCCGCGGTCTGAGTTCCCGGTAGCCTAGATAGCTCTCGTACGCCAGATCCGGATAGTTTGCCCGCGAGTGCAGGTCACCAAGTTCCAGAAGTGACTCTGCGCTTTCGATCTGCTCAAACTGATCGACAGCTTCCCGGTAATATCCATTATCTGACAGATATTGTGCGTAAGCCTCTCTCAGTTTCGGCGATTCGGAATTGTATCGAAGATGCCTGACTGCGAATGATTCAGCCTCCTGTTCCCGATTGGTGAAACGAAGCAGGTTGAATTTCGCGTGGGCCTGCAAGTCGGTATCTTCTATGACATCCTCCAAAGCTTCAAGCAGCGCATCAGTCTCCTCATTGCTCTTGCCGGCAGAAATTGCAAAACTGATCTGGAACAGACGCCCTTCCTGGTTGTCCGGAAACCGAGACAACACAACGCTGAGGAGATCAAATGCCACATCAGGGCTCAGATTGAGTCTGAGAATCCGCCCGATCTGCTGAATCATGTCGGACTGGTCGGGTGCCAATTCCATGGCCTGGAAAAAGTCGGTCGATGCGTCATCATGGTTGCCAGTAATGACCTTGACCGTCCCTCGCCAGTACCACGCATCAGAATCCTCCGGACTGAGCTCCACCCATAAATCCGTTGTATTGGCTGCGACATCCAACCGGGAATTCTCGACTGCCATTATTGAAGCTCTCGCTACAATTCTGGGATCGCGCGTTTCAAACCCGACTTCCTCAAAAATCTCAATGGCGGCGTGAGCATCGTTACGGAAGTAGGACATCTCGGCGAGCATGAGTTTCGACAACAAGTCTGCATTGAGCTGGACGTCCGGCAGGTTTGCGGTGGTGGAACCGTCGCTGACCTCACCCGGGTCGGGCTGCGGCGACATCATGGAGGCAGTACAGCCTCCCAAACTGACCGCCGCTAATACAATGACCGCGAGTTTTCGAATTGGTACTGCCTTCGGTTCTGTCATTGCTGAAGCTGTGTTTCGGTCATCGTGTGGTCGGGACGATACGCTCGGAAACTGATCGACCGGGTGTGAATCATCTCGTAGTGTCTGAAGTCGATTTAATCACTTCATTATAATGATAGAAACCTCTGACATTCGGATTCGTGAGACAGAATCACTGTCGAAACTGCCGATACCAAGTGATTGAATAACTATAAATACCACAGCGATAAGGCCTGCCAATGAAAGATTCGCTGAGAAATAAGCTTGATACGCTGACCGCCCGCCACGATACATTGAACATTCAGTTGTCAGAACCTGAAAATCTGCGCAATCCGGAACGTCTGCGACAGCTTTCGATTGAGCTGTCCGAGATTTCGGAAGTCGTGCGGAAGTACCGCGAGCATTGCAGTCTTGAGGAGCAGCTGGAGGAGGCCAAAGTCCTGTTACAGGACGACGATCAGCAGATTCAGGCAATGGCTCGCACAGAGATACAGGAACTTGAGGAGGGCATTGAGACTACCAGCGGGCAGCTGCAACGATTGCTCTTGCCAAAAGATCCCAATGACAAGCGCAATATTTTCCTTGAGATCCGTGCGGGAACCGGAGGGGACGAAGCGGCGATGTTCGCCGGTGACCTTTACCGAATGTACCGAGTCTATGTGCAAAACCGGGGCTGGAAAATTGAGACAGTCAGCGAGCACGAAGGTGAGTACGGCGGTTATAAGGAAGTGATTCTCAGAGTGATCGGTACCGGTGCCCATTCACGGTTGAAGTTTGAATCTGGCACGCATCGGGTGCAGCGAGTGCCTAAGACTGAAGCCCAGGGCCGAATCCATACATCGGCCTGTACGGTTGCTGTGCTGCCAGAAACAGAGCAGGCCAGCGTTGACATCAATACACAAGACTTGCGGGTGGACACGTATCGCGCCTCCGGAGCGGGTGGACAGCATGTCAATCGAACCGATTCCGCAGTTCGGATAACGCACCTGCCGTCAGGTATCGTGGTCGAGTGCCAGGATGAGCGTTCGCAGCATCAGAACCGTGCGCGGGCCATGACCATGCTCCGGACGCGACTGCTACAGGCCGAAATCCAGAAACAACACGATGAGCGCAGCGAAACACGCAGGCTCATGGTGGGCTCCGGCGATCGTTCGGAAAGAATTCGAACCTACAATTTTCCGCAGAGTCGGGTTACCGACCATCGGATCAATCTGACGCTGTATCGACTTGAAGAATTTATTGGCGGGGATATGGATCAGGTCATCGACCCGCTGACCGCGGAACACCAGGCCGCACTGATGGCCGATATGGAAATGGAAGGGCGATGAACATTCCGTTGTCGGTGACAGTCGGGCAGGCGCGACGGGCCGGAATCAACCGGCTGCAGTCCATCAGCGATTCCGCAAGGCTCGATGTCGATATCATTCTGTCGCAAGCCATGCCGATACATCGGAATATGCTGAATCTGGTGTCACATGTCGAGTTGGATGTCGCCCAGCAGAACCGGTTTGAGTCGTTGCTTGCCAGACGCATGAAAGGCGAGCCCATCGCCTACATTACAGGAATGCGGGAATTCTGGTCACTTGATCTTGTCGTCAGCCCGGCGACGCTGGTGCCGCGCCCGGAAACCGAACTGGTTGTCGAACGCGCGTTGGCCCGCTGCAGGGAGCTGCAATCACCGCGCATCGCAGACCTCGGAACAGGCAGCGGTGCCATTGCCCTGGCGCTGGCTTTTGAGCTTGGTAACGCGGACATTACCGCGACCGACATATCACAACAAGCCCTTAAGGTCGCGCGCCGCAATCAGCAGAATCTGAACTTGGACAATGTGACATTCATTCAGGGCGACTGGACCGACACGTTGTCATCGTTGCGATTTGATGCCATTGTCTCGAATCCACCGTATATCCGGGAAGACGATCCGTGCCTGATGGATATATTCATGCAACACGAACCGAGGCTCGCTCTGACCGGCGGTAGTGATGGACTCAGTGCGGTACGCCGGATCATCGAATCTTCGGTCAGATATCTCAATCCGGATGGCTGGCTGATTGTTGAGCACGGCTTCAATCAGGGCGAGGCGGCTCGCGAGGTGATGACGCGTTGCGGTTATGCTCAGATCCGCACTTTCAAGGATCTCGCCGGCTTGTCTCGGGTTACCGAGGGACAGGTGGCGGGATAAGGGTTCTCTATAGTGCGAACTGTGCGATCACCGGCGTGTGGTCGGATGGCCGCTCCAGCTTTCTGGGCTCGATATCGATTGTGCAGCTTGAACAGGTCTTCCGCAGCGCTTCACTGACCATGATGAGATCGATTCGAAGGCCGAGATTCCGACGAAAGCCGGCGGCGCGATAGTCCCACCATGAGTAACTTTCAGCAGGTTGGTCAAAATCGCGGAATGCATCGGTCAGTCCGAGGTCGACAAGTTGTCGCAAACAATCCCGTTCCGCCTTGCTGCATAGAATTTTGTCCTTCCACAATTGCGGATCGTGAACATCCTCATCTGCGGGGGCGATGTTGAAGTCCCCGGTCACGACGAGCTTGTCATGACGGGACAGTTCCTGTTCGACGAACGCCGCAAGATGGCTGAACCATTCCAGTTTGTAGAAGTATTTGGGATCGTCAACCTGTTTTCCATTTGGTACGTACACGTTGATGACGCGAACCCCGTTCGCGGTCACCGAGACCACTCGCTTTTGGGGATCGTCATAACCCGGCAGACCAAATACCACATCCTCGACCTCGCCCCGCACCAGTGTCGCCACACCGTTATAGGTCTTCTGTCCGGAAAAACATGAGGTGAACCCGATTTCCGAAAGTGCTTCCTGCGGAAAGTTCTCATCTATGGTTTTGGTCTCCTGAAGACAAACCACATCAGGCTGATGCTCGAGGCACCAGTCGCTGACGTGGGTCAGTCGAACTTTCAGGGAATTCACGTTCCAGGTGGCTAGCTTAAGCACTGTATCTTTCCGGTCATGTCTCAAGGTGTCAGACGACGGGGTTTTTGATATGCAAAGTGGGTACCATGATACCAGCACACCTCGCAGGACGCGATTCGATGACCGACGCGCGCCGCCTTATCCCGGTGTGGATATTTTGCCTGGGCGGTACCATGTCGTCCGGCCCGGAAAGGCCCCGACGGTCTCGGGAGTGCAAGAGTACCGACGTTATAATGGGTCTGGAAAAGACAAGCAGATGCATTTGACATTATCTGACTTGCTTGCGAGCCCGATTGCCGCTGGCAAAAAAGGTCAGATATCCGCCTCTGCATGAACAGCTGACTCGGTCAGAAATCGTCAAGCATTTCAACTTGGATGCATGTGATATGCTGCCCGATGGCAGGAGAAGGTGACGGTTGGGACGAACTGGAGGATAGTCTTCGAACCGAACTCGAAGCTGATTCGATTAAAGCGTACCATGGCTCTGTGCCTTAACCATTTGAATTAGGAGAACAGCGACGCGTGGCTGTAAAAATCATCGACAGCAGAGGTATCGAAAGTCTGAAACCTATCGATGAGCAGACTGTTTCGAGTGCCCCGAGAGATATCCGTTCCTCAGAACACAGCTTTGAAGAAAGGATTGCGAGGATTGCAAGTGAGGTTCCCGATGAGCAATGGGCGAAACTCCCGTCAGACCAGATTGAAAATCTTGATTATTATCTCTACGAAAAAGAACATGAATGAAATAAAGGTATTTATTTCATGTGGAGTGGCGGCGTAATTTATACTAATCGCCGAATTGCCCACAGGCAGATTTCACATGTTGATCGTGGCTATGTAGCTCAGCAGGTTAGAGCACGGCACTCATAATGCCGGGGTCGGTGGTTCGAGTCCACCCATAGCCACCACACAGTGACCTCATTGTCGCGGCAGTTCGAGTGGACTACGATCTCGCTTCTTTCAGGTGCTCGCGATAATCGTTCCGCTCAATCGTGAGCCCGACCGCCAACCCTGCCATCAACCCCCAGAACGGTGCGCCGATATTCCAGATCGTTATGTCGGATATCGTTACGATCAGTGCGACCAGGGCACCCATCTGAAACCTTCCGGAAAACGCGGTTACAAACGACTTTAGAAGGACCGGCAGCAACGCCAGCCCACTCAGAACAGCGATAAACTCCGTCGGCAGTTTCAGGATCAGCCATGTGGCGCCGAACGCCATAAGGCCAAAGGCAATGCTCATCATGCCGAACAGCACGCCTGCGGTGTACTGTCTTGCCGGTTCACCGCCGCTCACCAGTACAGCATTGGCAGGTCCTGTCACACAGGCGGATACGGACCCGAACACCGCGTTCACCAATGATCCCGCGCCACAGGCCGTCGTCATCGAATTCACCGGCGGCGCGTGACCGCTGGCGGTCAGAACCGCAAACCCCTGGGCGTTCTGCGCCACCAGCACTGTGACCGCGAGCGGAATCACAAGCTCGAACAACGCCTGTTGCGAAAATTCAGGTGTGTGCACCACCGGCCAGTCGAACCATCGGATGACCTGCTCGCCCTCAAAGTTGCCGGTTGCCAAGACAACCACAACTCCCCCGGCCAGGGCCGCAACGACCGGAGGACACACAGCGGTCAATTGAGGGATCGTCAAAACTGCGAAGTAGGCGATGACCATGACCGCCGCGAGCAGCAATTCGTTTTCAAACGCCAACACCAGATCGAGCCCGAATTGGAGAAATATCCCGGCAACCATGGCCAATACAATGGGCATCGGAGTGTACTTAAGCGCTTTGCGCACGCCGCCCGACAATCCAATAGCCCCCACGAGAACTCCAGTTACCCAGAACGCACCGATCACTTCCGCAAAACTCAGGTGATCCAACGAAGATCCGAGCAGGACAGAACCCGGAATCGTCCAGGCAAAACTCAAAGGCTGTTTGTATGCAATTGAGAATAGGATCGTCAGTACACCGCCTACGAACGAACCCGCAAAGATCCACGATGCGATCTCGGCTTGTGACAGCCCGCCTGCAAGGCCGACCGATACAATGATTGCGACAGGCCCGGTGCACGAAAACAGAATTGCGACAATAGCATTTGCCGCGTAGACCGTGCCAATGTCGCGGAAAAAATTGCTGATGCCGACAACAGGTCGCCGAATCGGTTCCAGAATCATTGAGCTTGCTGTGTCCTGGACTTTGGCAGGCCCGCGGCCACCGATGGTTTCCGGGCTCTGCCCGGATCGGACAATTGGCTGTTGCAGGGACTTCGTTTATCCATTCCGATATCGTCGAAAACGCTGATCCGCTAAGAATGCAAGTGAACAGTGTTGAACAGATGCAGGCGCGCAGTCACCTTGTACCAGTCTCAAACCGGCAACCCATGACCGTAATCCAACAATTTTACAGGCAGTTTTGATTTACTTGATAAAATTAGGTCGCTTTCAGACGTCGCGCAATCCAACGCATTGACGTTATGGGACTTGACTGCGTTCAATCGCACATTCAATGAGAATCAAGACAGGACCGAACCGTTCCCGAATCGACGATTGCTGCCATGTGTCGTATCACCGCCATTCACCGCCAATGCGTCTGTAATCCGCAAACCTGCCCTGCTGCCTATCGTCCGGGCATTATCCAGGAAGTAACTTGTACTTCACAGGCCTGACAGAGCGTGTCGGCGGCAAGGGCTCGGACGCGTGGGAGGTTCACTATGCGGCGATCGAGCGTCAGCGCCAAGGTGCCGACATCGTCATACTCTCGATTGGTCAGGAAATGATCGAGAGCACACCCGACGTTATCGTCGAAGCCTGTTACTCGAGCCTCAAGCGCGGTCGACACCACTATAGCGAAATTGGCGGCGAGCCGGATTTGAGAGAGGCTATCGCAAAGCGATTTTCCGACGAATCCGGCCTGACAGTTTCTGCTGCCAACTGTGCGGTTCTCGCAGGTGCGCAGAATGCACTTTTTGCTGCCTCACTGTGCACTCTTCAGCACGGCGATGAGGCAATCATCATGGAGCCATACTACGCCACTTATCCGGCAACATTCTCAGTGGGCGGCGCCGACGTCACCTCAATCAATACCAGAGCCGAAGATGACTTCATGCCAAGGATTGACGAGGTGGAGAAGAGCATTTCGAAACGGACGCGCGTCATCGTTGTCAACTCGCCGCACAATCCATCCGGGGTGGTCTATGACCAAGACTTCATGCAGGCCATGGTCGACATTTGCCGGTCGCGCAACATCTGGCTCATCAGCGATGAGGTCTACAGCTGTCTCCTGCCGCCCGGCTCGCATCACAGTCCTGCCACGCTGCCCGATGCGTTTGACTGCTGCATCACTGTGTCCAGCCTATCGAAGTCCCACCGGATGACCGGGTGGCGACTCGGCTGGATCATCGCGTCAGAGCCTGTCATAGAAAAGGTTTTCAATCTGTCAACGTGCATGAGTTACGGGTTGCCGATGTTCATCCAGGATGCGTCGGTCACCGCGTTGGAGCACACAGACCGTATAGCCAATGCAGTGCGCGATGAGATAGACCGGAAGAGAAATATGGTCATTTCCCGCCTGGGTCAGATCGATGGGATCAACATCCGCGGTTCAAGATATGGCATGTTCGTCATTTTTGAGGTCAGGGACTTGGGTATTTCCGGCATTGATTTTGCTTGGCGCCTATTGGACGAATATCAGGTTGCCGCCCTACCTTGCGATGCCTTCGGCGCAAGTGCTGAAGGCCTGATCAGGATCAATATCGGCGAGTCGGAATCAAATCTGCTGACGGCCTGTGAACGCATCCGTACCCTGGCACAATCCCTGAACAGCGGTAGCCGATGAGCGAATCATCATCGCCTTGAAATAATTCCATTCAGCGCAATATTAGTATCAGTGAGCGGATCACGGATCCCCTGACGTGTGCAATATTATTGTCGTAATTTTAGAAATTGTGAAATAATATTTGCCCGTACAATGCCAACAACCGAATTGATAAAACGATCATGCTAACTGCACCGCCATTCAATCCTGAATTGGAAGTGTTTCGCCGCACCGTCCGCGAGTTCATTCAGGAAAATCTGCCGCAGCGCACCCGAAAGATGGTGGCGGCAGAGCAGATGGATCTCCCCAAGGAGGTACAGGCACAATGGCACAGGATCCTGCGGGACCGGGGCGGTTGGTGCTGCCCCTCTTGGCCTTCGCAGTACGGCGGGCCGCAGTGGAGCGATGCGCAGCAGTATATTTTCGAGCAGGAACTGGCGCTGAACGATGCGCCGCGGCTGATGATCTACGGCGTCGGCATGCTGGGTCCAACGTTGTTCAGGTACGGCAGTGAGTCCCAGAAGGAAACAATACTGCCGGACATTCTTGATGCCAATACTTTCTGGTGTCAGGGTTTCTCCGAACCGAATTCCGGATCAGATCTCGCTTCACTGAAGTGCGACGCGCAGCGTGTCGGTGATGAATACATCATCAACGGTTCAAAGATCTGGACCAGCGAGGCACATATCGCGGATTGGATATTCGGTCTTTTTCGTACGGGTAAGGGGGACCGCAAGCAGCAGGGCATCACGTTTTTGATGATTGACCTGTCGAGCTCGGGAATTACCGTTGATCCGCTTTTGTTGTTTGAGGGAACACACGAAGTCAATCAGGTACACTTCGAAGATGTCCGGGTTGCGGTGGAAAATCGGGTCGGTGCGCAGGACCACGGTTGGGAGATCGGAAAATATCTTCTTGGTCTCGAGCGTTTCGGAACCGCTGAGGTGTCACGCACCAAAGCCAGTCTTGAGCGGTTGCGGCGAATCGCCCACTCAGAAGTGCCCGGCGGCTCGCGACTGATTGACAATCCATCGTTCGCCGAACAGTTCGACCGGCTGGAGATTTCCCTGCATGCACTTGAGATGACCGAACGCAGATTCCTGCTCGCCGAGAACGCGACACAGTCTTTCGGTGCTGAAGCCTCCATGCTCAAGGTGCGCGGGACCGAAATCCAATGTGATGTGTTTCGCCTGACGGCTTTGGCCGGTGCCCACTATTCGCAGCTTGATCTGTCCCGCGATCAGATTGACGTCGAAACGGATTCTCCCTATGCACCCGGCAACGCCACCAGGAATTACTTCAACTATCGGAAAACACCGATTTATTCAGGATCAAATGAGATCCAACGCAATATCGTCGCCAAGGCGGCACTGGGACTGTAGCCGTGAATCAGGGAGCGATTTCCGAACAGTGTAATCTGATCGAGCACATGGCGATGCGATTTCTCGACAAGAATTATCCATTTGCCGTTCGCCAGAAACTGATCGGTTCAGCATCCGGGTTTTGCCGCGATCAGTGGCAGGAGACCGCTGAGCTCGGCTGGATGCATCTGCCTGTTGCGGAACCTATTGGCGACAATGGTGGTGTTGCCGACTTCGTCGCGGTCCTGATGCGGGTATTCGGCCAGCACAACTATCAAAGTCCGTACTTTGCCAGTGCGGTGGTGGCGGCGAAGATCATCGAAGCGATGGCTGAAGGTGCTGTACGGACCGATTTTCTGAATCAGATTGCCGATGGCACGTCGATCGTGTCGGCCGCATTGTATGAAAAGCAATCCAGGTTTGACCTGTGCAATGTCCTGACATCGGCGACTGAATCGGCTGACGGCTATATGTTGCAGGGTTCGAAAGTTGGTGTGCAGTACGGAAATGTCGCCACACACCTGCTGATTCTGGCCCGGACTGAAGCCAGCCGGCCCTATTGTGAGGGATTGTCGATGTTCCTGGTGCCGAAGGACCTCGAGGGCATCAGCCTTGATCATCATCGTACCCATGACGGCGGACGGGTCTCCATTGTTCATCTGAATAATGTCGCCACAGCGCATGACAGTCTGATCGGATCCAGGGATCTGGCGCTGGCGGAATTGCGCCAGGCCCTGAACTTCGCCCTCGCCATGGTCTGCGCCGAGATGGTTGGTGTGATGGATTCGACATTCACCGCGGTGTTGGAATTCGTCAAGACCCGCAGCCAGTTTGGCAGTCGTATCGGATCTTTCCAGGCCATCCAGCACCGGCTGGTCGACATGTACACGCGCTGCGAACTGGCATCTTCCATGGGCACGGAGGCAATAAGGGCAGTCAATGATCTTGCCGGTCCGGATCAGGATCGGCTGATCGCCGCCGCCAAGGCGGAGGTCGGCAGGCTGGCGACTGTGAATGCCGAGGAGGCGGTTCATCTGCATGGCGCGATGGGAATGATGGATGAAATGCCAGTGGGCCATTTTCTCAAGCGAGTTTTTGCGCTCAATGGTCTATATGGAGATGCTGAATATCATCAGGGTCGCTATCGCCAACTCAGCCAGGATCAGTGGATCCAGCGTGCATTGCCGGGCGTAAGATAACTTCGAAAATAAAACTGTGAGACGTCAATGAAGTACGAAAACATATTGCAGACCGTCGGTAATACACCGGTCGTGCGATTGAACAAGTCATCGGCACCGGCTGATGTGGATGTCTGGGTCAAGATCGAGAGTTTCAATCCTGCAGGTTCTGTCAAGGACCGCCCGGCGCTGAATATGATCGAGGACGCAGAAGAACAAGGGCTTATCAAACCCGGTGACACGATAATCGAACCGACCTCCGGCAATACCGGTATCGGTTTAGCCATGGTGGCAGCCTACAAGGGATATCGAGCGATATTTACCATGGCGGAAGACATGAGTGAGGAGCGAAAGAGAATCCTGACCTCATACGGAGCCGAGATCATATTGACACCGGCTGACAAAGGGACCAAGGGTGCGATAGAAAAAGCAAGGGAACTGGAAGAACAGGAAGGCTATTTTTTCGTCGGTCAGCATTTCAATCCCGCCAATCCGCAATCGCACCAGTCGACGGCAGATGAGATTTACGAGGACTTCGGCGATACACTGGACTATCTCGTGTGTACAACCGGCACCGGCGGTACGATCACCGGCATGAATCACTATCTCAGAAAGCGGATTGCGCACCTTCGGATCATTGCGACCGAACCGGCCGATTCGCCAATTCTATCAAAGGGCATCGCGTGCAAGCACAAGATCATGGGTACAGCACCGGGGTTCATTCCGGACATTCTCGACACAGACTCATACGATGAGATTCTTCCTGTGACGACCGAAGAGGCCTATCGGACAACACGCTATCTCGCCAGGGATGAAGGAATATTTTCAGGCATCTCGTCGGGTGCGGCAGTTTCCGGTATGCTGGAAGTGGCCAAACGGGCGGATAGTGCAGGCAAGACCCTGCTGGCGATTCTACCGGACACCGGCGAGCGTTATCTCAGTACTGATGTCTGGGCGTGACATGAGTCGGGCTATGTTGTTGGCCGCTCATCGGTGATCTTTCTCATAGTCGATTGTGCGGACATCTCCCTGATCAAATCCGACCGCGATGACACGATTCGTACCTGAGCGAAGTGATTGCATGAGAGATCGGCTGCGCCGATTCGGAATGGCACAACGGGTCTTTGAGTATTGGAGCACGGGAGTATGCTCGATGCCAGGCGCAATCGCAGTGAGTCAACTCTTTGCAGTCATTCGTTTACAATATGGCTGATGAACGCGGCTGCGCTCTCGGTTCCATAGTGCAGTATCGGATAGGCCTGTGAACGATCATTGACATTGGTGAACAAGAAACTTTACATCAAGACATTCGGCTGCCAGATGAACGAATATGATTCGTCAAGACTGGCGCAGTCGCTCGCGGTCTCACATGGCTACCGGGAAACCGACACACCGGAAAATGCCGATCTGTTGCTTTTGAACACCTGCTCAGTGAGGGAGAAAGCGCAGGAAAAGGTTTTTTCGCTGCTCGGCCGTTGGCGACCATGGAAAGTCGACAATCCGGATATCGTAATCGGGGTGGGCGGTTGTGTCGCCAGCCAGGAAGGCGAAAACATCCTGAAAAAAGCCCCGTTTGTTGACTTCGTATTCGGACCGCAGACCTATCACCGGGTCAGTGAAATGCTGGACGAGACGATTTCCGGGCGCAATCACAGCCTGGACATCACCTTTCCGGAGATTGAGAAATTCGACTGTCTGCCGCCGAGACGGGTCGATGGTCCCCGCGCTTTCGTGTCGATCATGGAAGGCTGCAGCAAGTACTGCAGTTTTTGTGTGGTGCCCTACACCCGAGGGGAGGAATACAGCCGACCATTCGATAGCGTCATTACAGAAATCTACGAGCTTGCCGAGCAGGGCGTGCGGGAAGTGACATTGCTTGGACAGAATGTCAACGCTTACCGCGCGAGCGGTCATATGAACCGGGAAGTGGACTTCGCCACCTTGCTGCGATATGTCAGTGAGATCGATGGCATTGGCCGGGTTCGGTATACAACCTCCCATCCACTGGAATTCACCGATGAGCTGGCGCAGGCGCATCACGACCTTCAGTCGCTCGCAAGACATGTTCATCTGCCGGTACAGAGCGGCTCGAATAGCATCCTGACGAAAATGAAACGCAGATATACGCGCGAGCGCTATCTTGACATCGTCGCCAACCTCCGCAGCCATTGTCCCGATATCAGCATCACATCGGACTTCATTGTTGGTTTCCCGGGAGAATCGGAGCAGGAATTTCAGGCGACCATGGATTTGGTTGATGAGGTTCGATTCGATCAGTCTTTCAGCTTCCTATACAGCAAACGCCCCGGCACACCGGCTGCACAGTTGCCTGACAATACGCCCATTGAGAAAAAGAAAGACCGCCTCTATCGCCTGCAAGATAAACTGAATGCCTATGCCGCCGAAGTCAGCGACGCCATGGTATCTTCAGTTCAGACAGTTCTGGTTGAAGGGCCGTCAAAACGAAGACGCGGTCAGTTGTGCGGCCGTACCGAAAACAATCGGGTGGTTAACTTTGACGGGTCACCCGAGCTGGTCGGAGAATTCATCGATCTGCAAATTACTGAGACCATGCCAAACTCACTTCGCGGTGTTGCCGTTGCAACACACATTCAGGATTCACAAACTGCCCGAATTGGCTGAACCATCAAACATTTCCCAGGTCGAGAACGTTCTCGTGCTGACCCCCGCCGATAGCCGGCGGCTGGCGAACCTTTGCGGGCAGTTCGATGCCAATATCAAATCGATCGAAGGGCATTTCAGCGTCCGGGTGTCAAATCGGGGAAATCTTTTCTATATCGAGGGCAACGAGAACTCGGTTCGTGATGTGGAATCGGTGCTTCGCGTGCTCTACGATGAGACCGGGAAGTCCGACCGTCTTGACTCCAACGACGTTCAGGGCGTGATTTCCCGTCTGAACCGGAGCCAGCCGGACAATCAATCCTATTTCCTGAAAGTCAGGAAAAGTACCATTCGGGCATGGTCCGGCAATCAGGAAACCTATCTTCGCAGCATACAGAACAATACCATTACGATTGGTGTCGGCCCTGCCGGTACCGGCAAGACGTACCTGGCGGTTGCCAGTGCCGCACACGCACTGGCCAATGACACGGTCAGTCGAATTGTTCTTGTTCGACCGGTTGTCGAAGCCGGTGAGCGCATTGGTTTTCTGCCCGGCGACATCGAAAAGAAAGTCAATCCTTACTTGCGTCCGCTCTATGATGCGTTATATGAGATGTTGGGGTTTGACCGGGTTGGCCGGCTGCTGGAGCGAAGTACCATTGAGATCGCACCGTTGGCATTCATGCGGGGCAGAACCCTGAATGATGCGTTTATCATTCTGGACGAGGCACAGAACACCACGGTCGCTCAGATGAAAATGTTCCTGACTCGCGTCGGATTCAATTCCCATGCGGTGATCTCAGGCGATATCACGCAGATCGACCTGCCCCACAGTACCCAGTCGGGTCTCAAACATGCTTTGCGAATCCTCAATGGGATAAAGGACATCTCCGTTGTCAGATTCAACAATTCTGATATCGTTCGCCATCCCTTGGTACAGACCATTGTTGATGCCTATGAACGCGATTCCAGCCGCAAGGACGACGGTCGGTAACAATGTCCATAAATATTCAAGTTTCAAGTTCGTCCACAGACCTGCCCGCCGATACAGACATCGACGATTGGATACGTCAGACCTTGGTCCACGCCAATCGGGTCGATGCCGAGGTGACGCTGCGGGTTGTGGATGAGTCGGAAATCACCGACCTGAATCGCGTCTATCGGGATAAGAACTCTCCCACGGATGTGCTCGCATTTCCAAATCCCCTGCCACAGGAAATCGACATGGATCTTCTCGGTGATGTGGTTGTCTGTGCCGGGATAATCAACCAGCACGCGTTCGATCACAAGATTTCCCAATCAGCTCACTGGGCCAGAGTCATTGCACATGGGATTTTGCATCTGTGTGGATATGACCACGCACAACCCGACGATGCGACACACATGGAACGGGCGGAGGCGGAAATCCTTAAGCAAGTCGGACTTGTTCATGCAGAGCTTTTGAGATCGGAATCATGAGCGATCGAAAACTTTTACTCCAGTCGCTGTCCGGAAAGCTGCGAAGCAAACTTGCACGCGCGATTGCATCATCACCGGAATCGGCGCGAGAGGTGATTGAATTTGTTGACGATGCCACCCAAAATGACGTAATCGCGCCGGACGTTAACGAAATCATCCAACGTGTGATCGGAGTGTCCGAACTTCGAGTCAAGAATGTGATGATTCCCCGCGCACTGATGGTTACGATCGACATCGACTCCAGTGTCGACGAAGTTCTGAAAATTGTGACTGAATCCGGCCATTCGCGATTTCCGGTGCTGGGCGGTCATTCAGACAATGAACAACAGGGTGTTCTGCTGGCGAAAGATCTGCTGCAGTACATTCAGGACGTCTCCATACAGGAGTTCAGTCTTCATGACAATCTGCGCGATGCAATGCTGGTCCCCGAAGCGATGCGCCTCAATACACTGCTCAAACTGTTTCAGTCGACCCGCAACCATATGGCTATCGTGGTCAACGAATACAATGGAATTGCCGGGTTGATCACCATCGAGGATGTGATCGAGGAGATTGTCGGCGAGATTGAGGATGAGTCAGATTATGACGAGTCCGAAAGAATCACAAAAATCGCCGACAATCAGTACATGGTGCATGCACAAACTGAGATCAGTGACTTCAACGAGACTTTTAACGTCAATATCGACGAAGATACCGACACGATCGGAGGAGTTATGTTAAAGTTGGCTGGCAAGGTTCCGGATGAGGGAGATGTTTTCGACTACGAGGGACTGCAGTTTACGATCGTCAGTGCTGATCAGCGGAAAATTCTCTCTTTACGGGTAACTCCCAAGAATTCTGACAGGTAAGCTGTGCGACACTGACAGCCGGCGATCTGACGGTAGCGAATTGAAATCAAATCTGCTGAAGCTTCTGTCGGCGTTCGGGGCCGGGCTTCTCACCAATGCCGCGTTTGAGCCGGGTGGTGTATTTCCCCTGGTGTTTGTCACGCTTGCCGTCCTGTTCTGGATCTGGAGCGAATCATCTGCCAGAATCTGCGCGTGGAGCGGCTTCGTGTTTGCCTTGGGATTCTACGGATTCGGAATCCACTGGATATACAACAGCTTGCACGATTTCGGCGGAGCGCCTCCTGGGCTGGCCGGGTTCATGGTTTTTGCACTGGCCTGTTTCCTGTCGTTGCTGGTCGCGGCCGGTGGGTTTCTCCAGGCAAGGTTGCGAATTTCCGGGACATTGCGTTGCCTGGCAGTCATTCCTGCAGTGTGGGTTGCTGTGGAGTGGATACGCAGCTGGATACTGACTGGGTTTCCGTGGCTTTACGTCGGCTATAGTCAGACGGACAGCTGGCTGGCCGGATGGGCTCCGATTCTGGGTGTTCTGGGAGTCAGTTTCATGGTTTGCCTGATTGCCGGGTTTTTGGTGCATTCGTACCGAACTGGATTCCGGATCGATGTGATGGTCCTGACACTCGCCGTCGCACTGGCTGGACTGTGGGGCAGGACGATTGACTGGACCAGCGAAACTCATCCGCCGATCAATGTGGCGATTGTTCAAGCCGATGTAGACATTCTGGATAAGTGGAACTTCAACAACGCCCGTTCGCATCTGGATTTTTTCGTCGCACAGACTGCGGCACTGGTGAATCAGGACCTTGTGCTGTGGCCCGAGATCGCAATTGTCCAGACTGACAGGCGACTTGATAAGCTCAAGCTGTGGAGGCTTCTTGAGAGCCTTGCGCCGGATGTTCTGGTAGGCGTGGTTGAAGAACAGCAGATCGACGACAGGACAGTCCACTACAACAGCGCATTCGGAATCAGTGATGATGTTCACAAGTATCGCAAACGTCACCTCGTTCCCTTCGGCGAATTCATTCCGTTTCGTTCGCTACTCGGTTGGCTGAACAACTATATCGAGATTCCGGAATCAGATTTCACATCCTATGATGGAATTCAGCCTCCCCTCGTTCTCGCGGGTCAGCCGGCAGCCATCTCAATCTGTTATGAGGATGCCTTCCCCCTCGAGTTCTTCCAGGTGCTTCCGGAAGCTACTTATCTGGTCAATCTCAGCGAAGATGCATGGTTTGGCGACAGACTCGCTCCGTTTCAGAGGCTGCAGATGTCGCGTATGCGGGCGATTGAGGCTGCCCGGCCGCTACTTCGGGCTGCCAACAAAGGCATTTCTGCGGCCGTTGATCACAAAGGGAACGTCGTAGCCCAACTCATGCAGGACGAGGGCAAGGTACTGAAGACACAGATCACGCCCAAGTCAGGGTCTACGCCTTACGTCCGGTTCGGAAACGTGCCTGTGCTGCTGTTATGTGTGATCTCGTTTGCGCTCGCGTTGGTGCGTAGGAGACCTGCCCGGGAAGCGGGCTAGACGAGCACCAGTGCGGCAAACCCGAGTATCGCGAGGAAGCCTACTACATCGGTGATGGTGGTCAGCGCGACCCCGGCAGCCAATGAGGGGTCAATGCCGACTCGTTCCAGAAGCACTGGCAGCAGCACACCCGATGCCGCAGACACACAGATGTTGACCAGCATTGCAATCGCGACAATTGCCGCGAGACCATAGTTCTGGTACCACAGAATCGAGATGCAGGCGACAACCAGTGCCCACACCAGTCCATTCAGCCCCCCGACCAACAGTTCTTTTTTCAGTACGTCCTTCGCATTTGCGATTGAGATTGTGCCCACGCCCAATCCGCGGATGACTTTGGTCAGGGTCTGGGTGCCGGCATTACCTCCCATACTGGCGATGATCGGCATCAGTACAGCCAGCGCAACAAGTTTTTCGATCGCCTCCTCGAACTGTCCGATCACCCAGGATGCCAAAACTGCTGTGACCAGATTCACACCAAGCCAGATCGCGCGTTTTCGCGCAGTCTGAAATACCGGTGCGAAGATATCCTCCTCATCGTCCAGCCCCGCTGGAGCCAGAAATGTACGACTGGCGGAATCCTGAATCACGTCGACCACATCATCAATCGTAATCCTGCCGATCAAATGACCCTTGTCATCAATGACCGGTGCAGAGGTCAGGTCGTAACGCTCAAACGAATTCGCGACATGCTCTTCCGAGTCAGACGGACTGAACGTGTGTGGGCTCTCGTCCATGACGGTTGAAACCTGCTGACTCAGATCAGAAGTGACAAGATTACGCAGCAGCAGGGTGCCTCGAAGCATCCCTTCCCGGTCTACGACATAGAGTTTGTCGGTCGGTTCAGGCAGTTCTCCTCGCAGACGCAGATACCGCATCACGACACCGACTGAAATCGTCTCGCGAACGACGACGGTATCTACGTTCATCAGTCTCCCGGCGGTCTGCTCCTCGTAGGACAAGACCGCACCGAGACCTTGCCGCCTATCCTCGTCGACCGCCACCATCACATCGGCGATAATCTGCGACGACAAGTCAGGCACCAGCTCGGCAATATCGTCGATGTCCAACTTCTGGATCGCGCGCACCAAGGTGCTTGAATCCATATTGGCGATCAGGTTCTCACGAACCCCGTCGGATGCCTTGGCGAGAATCTCACCCATGTCTGACTCCGCGACCTCAAACCAGATCAGACGTCTTTGCTCGGGTGGAATGCTCTCGAGTATCTGTGCAAGATCGGCCGGGTGCAGGCCATGAATCGTATCGCGCAACTCACTGGCTGCGCCGTGTTGCAGCCGTTGCAACACAAACTCTCGAAGTTCGGAATGTTCGCCGGTGGACATGGGATTTACTTGTGAATCAGGCGCGGTGAGAAGGGCGACCGCTTGTTTCGGAGGTTATAAGTGTAGCACGCAACTGCTCAGGTCATATTCGACTCATTATACGGACAGAGCCTGAACCGGCAAACAGTTCAGACTTTCCGCCACTAACGGGCAGCGCTTATCCCGGCTGGCTGCATCCGGGATGCGGGACTTGTATTGGAATGGTGCAGACAGTTCGCTTGCAGCAATCTTGCCTGATCAGCAACTGATCGCGTGAATGGATGCCTGGGCAGTTAAGAAAAAAACAGTGCTGGTAAAGTATGCGGCTAGTCCTGCGACATCTCCGCATTCGATATTCCGACTTGGACGATGCGCGGCTTGTCAACGCCTGCGACGCCGACATACTTGAATAACGCGCCGTCCAGCTCGCGGGGCTGTGTATTCTGAACGACAACGGTCTGGGTGCCGCTCAGCAGGGCGGCAAATGGAGCTGATTGAGAATCCGCCTCGGAATCGGCAGGGAATTTGAAGGATTCGACGCCAGTGTTCGTGAACTCTACGTTACCCTGTTCATCGCTGACCCAGAATTCTGAAATGACCGATTGGTTCGCCACCTTGGTCAGTACCGCATTGATCGCGCCGGCATCCAGTCCGGCCTTGATCGCGGCATCAACGTAATGTGCTGTCAGAATCGCTTGCGCCACCATATGTTTCGAAATGTTGTTTTCCATCTTGCTGCCTCCTGTGTTCGAGATCTGGCGTTTAACGGATGCTGACTTGATGTTATTGTGATCCAGAAATGGAGTGACACAACATACACCCGTCCAGCAGCTATTTTACAGTCCGCGGAAAGTTCGCAAGTGCGAAATGAGAAACCATTCAGCGGATGAGGTATGGCGCTGCATGCATTTTGCATGCCTCAGTCTATTCCAAAGACATTGCGGTCAAAACAAGGATCAACCATATTTCAGTCATTGATCTGGCACTTGGTGATTCACGGCCGAATCCCAATTGCCCCAATCCGTGTGATTGCGTGGCTTCGCGATCAGCGGACTATTTCATTGAATCTGTCTGACCGGCTGTTGGCTGGTTTGAGGTTCTTGCGGGCGGGTGTCTGCGGAATCGATCCGATTCAGCTGATCCAGCAATTCGAGGCGCTTAGAGGAGTCGTGGCACTCGATGATGCCGTCGACCTGTCCGACAACCTGTCCGACGGAACTGTTCCTCACAACCTGCTTGACCTCAAGCAGGGTTGCCGGGTCCATACTGAAAATCCTCAGTCCCATACCAAGCAGCAATCGCGTGTAGTTGCTGTCGCTTGCCATCTCCCCGCACAGTGATACCGGCTTGTCAAATTTCTGCCCGGCCTGGATTGTGTGCCTGACCAGTTTCAGCACGGATGGATGCAGCGGGTCATATAGATAGTTGACCTCGTCGTCGACCCGGTCGATCGCCAGGGTGTACTGGATCAGATCGTTGGTGCCGATGGATAGGAAGTCCAGGTGCTGCGCAAACTGCTCTGCCGTGATCGCAGCCGCCGGCACCTCAATCATCCCTCCGATCGGGACTGCTGAATCATGCTCTATCCCTTCTGCTCTGAGGTCATCAGCGACCTGGGCAACGATCGCCTTGACTTGTGTGAGCTCCTCAAGGTTCGACAGCATCGGAATCATGCACTTGACCTCACCGTACACCGCGACTCGCAGGATCGCCCTCAACTGTGTGCGGAATATGTCTTCAGAGCGCAGGCAGAATCGCACTGCACGGACTCCGAGTGCGGGATTGATCGCGACTTTCCCCTGTCTGCGTCCACCATCCACCTGTTTGTCGGCTCCGAGATCGAGCGTACGGATGGTGACATTTTTCAGTGCCTGTACAACCTGCCGATAGGACTCGAACTGCTCCTCCTCAGTCGGCGACTGCTCACGGTTCATGAACAGGTATTCTGTCCGATACAGGCCGACACCGCTCGCGCCCGATTCCAGCGCGGCATCAATTTCTGACGGCAATTCGACATTTGCGAGCAGGCTTACCTCAAAATCGTCAAGTGTGAGTGAATTCAGGTTGCGGGTCGCCAGCAGTCGCTGGTGCTGCCGATCGTACTCCTGCAGACGAAGCGTGAGTTCCCTGAGTGCAGTCTCATCCGGATTGACGATAACCTGTCCACTCTGACTGTCGACCGCGACCGTCGCCCCATGCGGAATCTGCCCGACCTCGCCGTGCAGCCCTACGACAGCAGGAATCTGGAGGCTTCGTGCAAGTATGGCGACGTGGGAGATCCGGCTTCCCAGATCGGTTGCGAATGCCCGCATATTCATCTTCATGTACAGCACAGTATCCGCCGGAGTCAGTTCATGAGCGACGACGATGTAATCACTCAGATCCTGTTCGGGGCGACTGTCATCGTCGCCCAACAAGACGAGCAGTTGGCGATGAATCTGGGATATGACCTGATTGACGTCATCTTTCTTGCTTCTGAGGTATTCATCATCCATGGCATCGAACACCTTGACCAGATCATCCCGATGGATCATGAGCGCGGCGACAGCACTGACAGACTCTCTGTAAATGATCCTGACGGTCTCATCCCGCAGTGTTGCATCCTCAACCATGAGTACATGCGCTTCAAGAAACGCATCGATTTCGTGAGGTGCGTTCGCGGGCACCTCAGCCCGCGTTCTGCGAAGTGACTCGGCGGTACGTTTCAGTGCGAGATCAAGAAGTTCAACCTCAGTTTCGAGCCGCTCGGGTCCGACGGCCTCGATCGATGTATCGACAATAGCCTTATCGACGACGAAAGCGGTGCCGATTGCAATTCCAGACCCGACACCTGATCCTTGCAGCAGAATCAAATTTCGTTCTCCCCGAATCCTGAGTCGAACAGCTGCTGAACCGCCTTGTCGGCAACCGCCTCATCCGGACCATCTATCCTGAGCTCCAGTTCGGTTCCCTGCGTTGCCGCCAGCATCATCAATCCCATGATGCCTTTTGCATCGGCTGACTTGGCACCGTCAACCAGTGTTATCTCGCTCTCGAATCCGGACGCGACACGAACCAGCTGCGCAGCGGCGCGGGCGTGCAGCCCGAGTTTGTTGCGCACTTGAATGGTCGTTGACCTCATGGGCTCGGAAGTTCGTTGTGGCGCTTGAAAACGTCGTGCCCGCGGTCGACGAAGCGCTGTGCAATCTGTTCAACAACATACACCGACCGATGTCGACCGCCGGTGCATCCGATTGCGATGGTGAGATAGACGCGACCGGCATCATGAAACTTTGAGAGCCACTCGGCTATGAAGCAGTCAATCTGTTCGATCATGTTTTGGACATCGGGTTTGGTGGAGAAGTATTCCTTGATCGGGCCTTCGAGACCATTGAATTTTTTCAGCTCGTCAATCCAGTAGGGATTGGGCAGACAGCGGACATCAAACACAAAATCCGCATCGAGGGGCGTGCCATGCTTGTAGGCAAAAGACTTAAACAGCAGCGACGAGTCGCTGACCCCGAAACCGGCAGCATCCTCCTGAATCAGATTGCGCAGCTCATGGGGTGAGATGCTCGTCGTATCAAAATGCTTGGACGCCATATCCGACAATGGCGCAAGCAGCCGCTTTTCGGTCTCAATGCATTCAAGCAGTGACATCGTACCCTCCATCAGGGGGTGAGTTCGCCGCGTCTCTCCAAAGCGTTTGATCAGCGAACTGATCTCAGCATCCAGATAGATGATCTCAAACTGGACGCCGCTGCGCTGCAGGTACTGGATGTTGTCATCAAGGGAGTCAAAGAATTTCCTGTTTCTGGAGTCGATACCGACCGCTGTCCTTCGACAGAATACAAACTCAGGCTCCAACACCGAACTGATGAATGGTTTAAGCAGCACAATCGGAAGATTGTCCACGCAATAGTAACCGAGGTCCTCCAGTGCCCGCATCGCGACACTTTTGCCCGAACCTGATAACCCAGTGATTACCTTGAGGTACCTGACGTCGTCGTTGTTGGCACCTTGTTTCACGCAATCTGGTCTCGAATGAAGTGGTGTCTTAACACCCGTTGAGTTCGCTGGCCTAGGATCGGGCTGTGTCGACTTCAGACTCGATATTCGAAAGAATGCCGTACATTTCCTCCGAGTCGGCCGCTTGCATGAACTTCGAATACATACCATACTCCAGAAAAGCTTGAGCCAGCCGGGACAGGACCTTCAGATGCGAACTTGCACTTTCCCGGGGAACCAGCAAGCCGCAGGCCACACTGACGTATTTCCCTTCTCCCGAATCCACACACAAGGGTGTCTGCATGCGCAATATGACACCCAGTGACTCAGTCAGTGATTCCAGGCGACAGTGCGGAATCGCCACACCGTCAGCAATCCATGTGCTGCCGATCTGCTCGCGTGCCAGCAGGGCTCGAAAAACCGTATCCTGGTCCAATGGATGCGGGCTGTTCCGGGTCAGCAGCCCCGCCATCTCCTCAAACATCCGTTTCAGGGTCGAGGCCTTGCTTGCCGTCCGAATTCTGGCCGGCGAGAAAATTTCCGTCAGCCGCGCCGAGTTCAGAACACCCGCGTCGGCTGAAGAGTGATCCGGACTTTCACTCATGACATGGTCAATAGCGGATGGTTCGCTGACCGTCGCTGTGCCGGCCATGATCAGTACGAAGTTCCTTGTGTTTGATCACCTGCCGGTCCAGCTTGCTGGACATGGCATCAATTGCCTTGAACATATCCGGTGCCTCTGACTTCGCATGAATGTACACCTTGCGCGCATGAACAGTCGCTTCCGACTGGAAAGTGGACTTCTCCTTGTGCAGGATCACGTCAACTTTGGTGGGATGACGAAAATGGTTTCCCACCTTCTTCAGGCGCTTGTTCACATATTCCCGAACGGAATCTGTAATGTTCATATGGTGGCCTGTGATCGTAATTTCCATAACAATACCTCTCACTCACTGTGGGTCGGACAATTGGGCTGCCGCGATTGCGCGACGAGCCTTGTAAGACGGTACACGCATCTCAGCCCTGTACTTGGCGACAGTCCTGCGTGCGATATTTATTCCGCTGTCCCACATGCGTTGTGCGATCTGCTGGTCGCTCAATGGGGTCAGCTGATTTTCGGATTCAACAATCTGAAGGATTCTGTGTTTGATCGACATCGCCGATTCATCCTCGCCGACGTCACGTCTTATGCGAGCCGGAAAAAAGTGCTTCAACTCGAATGTGCCTCTTGGCGTCATTATATATTTGCCGGAACACGCCCGACTTACGGTCGACTCATGCAGGTTGACCGCGTCCGAGATCTGCTGCAGTGTCAATGGTTTCATGGCATGCTCGCCATTGTCGAGAAAGGCGCTCTGGTGTCTGACAATCGCCTTGGCAACACGAAGAACCGTATCGTTTCGTCGACTGACGTTGTCAAGAAAATGCTGTGCTGTCACCAGGTTTCTCTCAAGGTATCTGCGATCTTTTGTTGGTATTCCATCGTCAATCATCGATCGATAGTGTTCGGAGATTTTCAGGTTTGGGATGAATTCCGAGTTGAGTAAGACAGCCCACTTGTCATCGATCTTGCGTGTGACCACATCAGGAATCACGGTCAACGCAGCCGCGCCGAAATTGATCGCCGGTGAAGGGTTCAGCGACTGTATCAGGTCAACCGCCGCCCGCACCGACGCCGCATCAACTTGCATCTGGGCGCCAATCTGTTCCAACTGTCTGTCGCCAAGCAACTCGAGGTGATCGCGCAGTATCGATTTTGCGTTCTGTCGCACAGACCGGGGAGAATTGGCAAAGTCCAGCTGGATTGACAGGCACTCGGTCAGATTTCTCGCCGCTATACCCGGCGGGTCGAGTTGCTGTACCACCTCCAACACCCCCTCAACCTGTTGAGGCTCGACAGTCCATGGCAGGAATTCGACAATGTCCTGGATGGATTCTGTCAGGTATCCGCGTTCATCAATGCAATCAATGATTGTGTCGGCAATGGCGCGATCCGACTCTGAGAGCCCGGAGGCAAGTATCTGCTGGGCAAGGTGTTCGCGAATGGATATGGATTCCATCCGATTTGCCGCCAACTCCAGCATCTCATCGGAGTCGAGCTCGGTGCGTTGCACGCCGTTCGATGGCAACTCTCCGTTCCGCCATGTCTCATCGCCTTCTTCCGGGACGGTGCGATCGACTTCTTCCAAAAGTGGATTGGAGTCAACAACGTCCCTGATTTCTTCTGCCAGTTCGGAACTGGATAGTTGCAAGACCCGGACGGCAGTGCTGAATCGCGCGTTGAATGTCTGTTTTTGGCGTTGGCGTAATTCTACGGTCTGTCTCATGATTAACTGATTATTTATTCTACTGCAACCGGTGAGAATTACGCAAAGGATTTCCTGATTGCCGCAAGTTATAAGTATGCTTTGTGTACAGCGATGTCATTGCAAGTCATTGATCATTAATACGCAATACATCACGGAACGATGATTGGTCCGGTCCCGCACAGGTTCAGCCCCCATGAGTTCATGCAACAGCACGACGACCAGGTCAAGTGCCTCGACGTGCTGTTCAAGTTGAAATTTCTGACCGGAATATCTGGAAATTTACTTACCGGTAGTGACATTTGGTACAAATTGCTCTGACGCTTCGACAAACATCAGGCCATCCATTTGCCGCTACGGGAATTGTCCTTGGCCGCGCACATGGATCCTAGATCCGTACGAACCGGTGCTGGTCGCATGCATGCGTTGGTTCCTGCAGGCGATAAAGCTCCACGAAGGTTGAAATTTCCACAAGGGACAGCACGAGCAGTTGGAGGCGCTGGTCGGCGACTGACATTTCCTCGCCCCACCTCTTGTCCAAGTAATTCAACACCTCGTCGATCTGCCGTGTCATGGCATCGTAAAACGATCGCATCTCATCTGCCGAACTCATGAGCTTAAGTTCTACCCGCTCCTGTTCGGACTCCAGCGACTACCTGACATATGGCTCCAGATTCGCAAATTCCGGATCGGGTCCGATATCCCCGATGCATACGAAAGATGTACACTACCGCTAGTCAGGAGAGTCCAGAATGACGCACGAGGTATACAAATACCGGTATAGTTTGAGTGCCAGCGACTTTTCTTGCTGTTCAATCCAGCGCAACTCCTGCGTGCCTAGCAGCCATACCTTGCAAGGCAATTCGGCAACCACTGAGTGTGCACGGGTATCCGCATCAAGCACAGGAAGAATTACATCTCCAACTCCACATTGACGAACTCTGGTTCCGTTTTGGTCAAACACTGTAGCTCTACCCGATGCAAGCAGATGAATACCCTCACCTTCCACTGCTGCTATCTTTTCATCCTGTTTGTATTCACGGGTTTCAAGCCATGCTGACAATGATTCGACTACATCTTCAAAACTAGTCATTCTGTCCAGGTATCGCTCGAGAAGTTCTTCCGATTGGGTCAGCAGGAACTCCCGTTTCAGGTCTGCGGTTTCAGCATCGGATTCCCAGTTTTCTATGACCAGGTCTTCGCATCGCTCAAGTGCTTGATCCTTGCTCGATTCGAACCACAACTTCTCGAATGCAGAAGTCGGGACATCCCGCATCAACCCTTTATGCAGTGCATCCGACATTGCGCAAATTACGACTTGCACACCATTTTCCGTCGAATTCTGGATAAACTGACCCAAAATGCTGACAGCTGAGTAATCGACACCGGAAACAAGCTTCATATCAAGTATCAGGCAGGTTGGAGGCGCAGAATTATTGAGCGGCTTTCTGAGTCGTGCAACCAAGGGTCTGGCACTGCCGAAGAATAAGTATCCCCGCAGGCTGTACCCGCATATCTGATCTCCTGACTGTAAAAGAATAGTGCGTTCGGGCGGCTGTCGAACCTTCTTGCTTCGATACGTTCGACCCGTAAACTCGTCTGCAATGGGATCGACGAGACTCAGCCTCAGCGCAAAAAAGACAAGAGTCGCCAGCAAGCCTGCCACAATACCCTCGACAAAGCCAAAGACATTGATTACGACTACAATCAGCAATACGATCGCGTAATCGGTCGCAGGCATTTTTTTGTAGCTTTGATACAGCCCTTCGTCGAGCAGTCCTATGGCAACGAAGAATAACAGTCCGCTCAACAATGATACAGGCAAGAATTCGAGCACACCGGATCCAAAAAACAATCCTCCGCCAATGACCAGTGCGCAAATTACGCTTGTCAATCGTGTTGATGCCCCGAAAAGCCAGCTTCGGTAGGTTGGAGGGACGACCATGTAAGTGAAGGTCGCGCCGCTGACTCCCGAAAATATACTTGAAATTCCAGCGGCGGAAAACTCCCTGTCCCAGTTCAGTTCCCGGCCGACCAACGTCTCAAGCCCTGCAAGACTCATCACTACACAGACAAGAGCGACAAAAATAAGTACCAGCAAATTCGGTATCTGATCTATAACCGCGTTCCAGTCTACTTTCGCCAAGTCTGTCGGAGTGATCACTGGCCATAATACGCCTTCAACACTGTTCAGCAGCAACTTGGAGTCTCGAGCATCTTCAATCGACAACCCAAGAGCGACAAAGACCAAATGGTATGCCCCGACCAAGACAACGACACTGAACGGAAGGATCAGCGCATTTTTCCATCGTCGCATTGCGAAGAATAGTACAAGGCCGTACATCGCTCCGGGTAACCAAAGAACCAATGAAGACGGTTCAAACAGGTGCGTATAATTTTGCGGGTCAAGCTCAACGCCCGCGATGGATACCGTGGCGATGCCGACCGCAATTCCCATTCCACCGACAAAACCTGCCGCTACCGAAAACGGAATGAATCTGACCAGCATCGAAAGACGCAGTCGTCCAATTAGCAGACACATCGTGCCGGCGACGACCGAGCCCAGAGTCAATGCCACCACAGTGGTTACAAAAAGAACCTCGCCACTCGCATCAATCGTAAGTCCCACCTGCGCCATGACAATCACCAGCGCGGGTGAAATCCCTGCTATCGCCCCGCGAAAACTACCGGTCAAAGCGACCGAAATGCAACCGACAAATACGCCGAACAGTACCAGTCCAACACCTTGCGGCAAATATGGCTGTAACGGTCCGGAAAAAATCGCACCGGCGAAAGCAATGTGAGCAACCAGTATGCTCAGTCCCGCGGTGGAACCTGCTGAAAGCGCAGGAATGATTTTCAACGACTGGATGGTTCCAGCCGATTCGGTGTTTACACTTTTTGGCATCAGTATGCTTTGATTCAGCAGCAACCTGCCTTTTACGATAGGTGCATTACTCCGAGATCAACAATGACGGGCGAATCGGTCGAGCGGCTCCATCAGCCTGTCAGCTCTCCAGAGACCAGAAATGCTGCCGCTGAAATGGGTAGCCTGGCAAAGATATACGACGTCTCTCCTCGCTCGCAAAAAGCCCGCGAAACTCTGGCGTCAATCCCGACTCATAGGTTTTCGCGACTGCTTCAAGATAAGCGGTTTCATCGGTCGACGAGCGACTTAGAGTGGCCACTGTCACCGGGCTTTCACCGTCTGCGGCTTTCGGCCAGGTCGAGGCCACCTTCAATCCTGTCGCCGATTGCGGACCGACTTCAATAATCAAATCGATGTCCTGTTGCGCGAGAGTTTCCGAAATTCGTCCCGGTCGCACCTTGTCGTAAGTCTGTCGATACCAGTATGCCCCATCGAAAACCTCACCCGATCCCACCAGTTCGCCTGTAGCCTGGTTCACCATAGACAGTGATGGCGGGTTAGCCTTGACTCCATCGAACGCCGCTTCAAGTTCCTCCAGTGCTGTGGCATCCGGTGGGCATTCATTCTGTAATGCAGCCATCAGGGCTCCTCTGCGAGCAGCAATGCGCAAACCGTCCTCTAGAGACAGCACGCCCGCCGCTTGCGCCGCAGCAATCTGACCCGCACCTGTCCCAAACACGACGCTCGGCCGGATGCCGATGCTCGACCACAGCGCTGTGAGCGCGCATTGAAGCGAATAGATGACCGGTTGCGCACAAGCCGGATCGTCGAGCTTCCCGAAATCGCCTAGCACCACATCCAGTAACGAAATTTGCAACTCACTTGACGCCATCGTGTGCAGATGGTTCAGCACTGCCTGAACTACCGGTTCACTCCCATAAAGATTTTCACCAATCCCGCGCCAGTGGCTGTCATCTGCCAGGTATGCGAAGGCCGGCTTGATTGTCGCAGGCGAACTATGGTTGGCATCGGATTCCGCAAGCGATGCCAGTCTGGTTCTCAGGGAATCGGCATCCCCAAATAGTATGCCAGCGCGGTGCATCCAATGACTGCGTCCCACACCTGCCGTCCACGCCATATCAGTCAACTTGCAACCAAGGGCATCGCTGTTCAAATGGGCTGCGCTGCCATTGTCGAGCCATGCAAGATAGCGCCCTGCAAGTTTGCGCAGCGCGTCTTCGGATTTGCCCGAAAGCGGTAATATCCGCAACGGTCTTGTCTGCAGATCGTCCACGGCAAGTTCTGTAACCGGTGCCGGCAGAGAAACGTCGATGCGATTCGCGGCACCTGCCGGGGAATTGATTCCGCTTTCTCCTTCCATCGGATACTGTGGCGCTTCATAACCCTCGACCACAAGGTGAGCATTTGTTCCCGAGATCGCGAATGCACTCACTCCCGCTCGGGGTGGACGACTGCGGCTCGTCGGCCACTTGGTCATCTCCGATGTCACCTGCACCGGAAAATCACTCCATTGTATGTGGGGATTCGGGTCCCGGAAGTGCAGATGTTTCGGGATCACCCCGCGCTTCATCGCCAGCAGGACCTTGATCAATCCCGCGACGCCGGCCGCCGGCTCCAGATGACCGATGTTGGTCTTGACCGTGCCGAGCAGAAGCGGGCGGTCAGCCTCGCGTCCCCTGCCATACACAGCGGCAGCGGCGCGCACTTCAATCGGGTCGCCTAACTGCGATCCCGTCGCATGTGCCTCGAGGTAATCCACTTCGCAAGGAGGGATTCCAGCCTGTTGAAGCGCTTCCTCAATCACCTCTTCCTGCGCGGTTCCTTTCGGTACGGTCAGCGCGGCGCTCAACCCGTTCTGATTCACCGCTGAACCTCGCACCAAACCCCAGATGCGATCGCCATCCGCCTCGGCATCGCTCAGCCTCTTCAGAATCACGACTCCGCAACCCTCGCCGCGAACGAAGCCGTCCGCGGCCGCATCGAATGTCTTGCACCGCCCGCTCGATGACAACATCCCGTACTCCTTCATGAAATTCGAAACTCGAGTAGAAAGTACCGTTTGCACTCCGCCCGCCAGAGCCATGTCAATCTCACCCGCCCTGAGGCTTGCGGCAGCCTGATGCACCGCCACGAGCGATGACGAACAAGTCATGTCCAGCGGAACCGCCGGACCCATGAACCCCAGTGTAAAAGCGACCCTTCCGATGGCCACGCTCGGTGCGGTGCCAAGAAAACTGTCATCCGCGCCTCTGCTTATGGCCAGGTCCCGGTACTCGCTGCCGCTCAAACCGATATACACGCCGGTGCGAGAGCCTGCGAGCGGCGAAGGGCATATGCCCGCGTCTTCGAGTGCCAGCCAACTCGTTTCCAGCAACAGTCTTTGGCGCGGATCCATGGTGCGTGCCTCGATAGGCCTGATGCCAAAAAAGTCCGCATCGAAAAGATTGATTCCCTCAACGAATCCTCCTCTTCGAGAGACACTGTCCTCGGCGGCGGGATCTCCGAAAACGCCGTGCCAGGGACCAGGGTCTTCGCGCCCATCCGTTATCGCGTCCATACCTGCCTCGAGCTGTTGCCAAAAAGCATCCAGATCAGGTGCGCCAGGGAATCGGCACGCCATGCCCACAATCGCGATTCCGTCCTTTTCCGCACCAATCTTTACTGGTTGCACCGAAACGGGCTCGTCCTGTGCTGGAGGAGCGAAAGCAGGTTCCACTTCGCCGAGCTCGCTGGCAAGATGTCTGGCAAGTGCCGCGATGTCCGGGTAATCGAAAACCACCGTGTTCGATGCCGTGTAGGTGTCAGCGAAAGCTTTATTCAGCCGATTACGAAATTCCACGGACATGAGCGAGTCCATCCCTAGATCAAAGAAACCTACCGTAGGCTCTGGCAGCGATGACAATCGCAGTACGGCCTTTAATTCCTGCTGCAGGAACGAACCCAGCAGGTCTTCGCGCTCCGCCACCGGTACCTGCCTGACACGAGAGATCAGATCAACCGCCAGGGCAGGTGAATCCGCACTCTCCTCAGGGTCCAAGAAGAGCAGATCCTCAAGCAGCGGCGGCCGTTCTTCGACGGCCTCTTGGAAAACGGTCCAATCCATGGCCATCACGACAGAATTTGTGATGTCCTGCCGTACAAGCCGTTCAAATGCCTTGATGCCCTGTTGCGGGGTGAACCAGCGACCGCCTCGTGCGGCACGCTGTCGTTCAATCCGGTCGCGCTGTTCTGCTGCCTCACCGATTTCGGACCACGCTCCCCAGGCGATTGCCTGTCCCGGAAGTCCCAGTGCTCGGCGATATCCGGCAAGCTGATCCAGAAACGCGTTGGCCGCGGCGTGGTTCGCCTGACCCGGGTTGCCCATCACGCCGACCCGACTCGAAAACAGAATGAAAAAATCCAGATCAATATCGACAGTAGAGCGGTGCAGATGCCAAGCCCCTAGTATCTTCGGCCATAACACGATTTGGAATCGCTGCCAATTCTGGTTCGTCAGCGCACCGTCGGACAAAAGCCCTACACTATGGATCACGCCGCCCAGCGGGGGAAGTTCCTCTTTAATCCGCGCCAGCATTGAATTTACCTGGCCGGCATCCGATACATCCGCGAGTTCCACCCTGACTCTGAACCCTCGTTCGCGTAGCGAATCGATTGCCCTATCAACCTCCGGGTCTGGAGAACGTCGTCCATTCAGCACGATCGTTCCGGCTCCGCGTTCGGCGAGCCAATCGGCGACTGCACATCCGATGCCGCCAAGCCCTCCGGTGACAAGATACGTCCTGTCCTGCCGCAAGCGGCCGTTTGCCAGCGGCGGCACCGTCAGGACAATCTTGCCGGTATGGCGGGCCGCCCGCATGAATCGCAATGCCGTTCCGGCCTCCGCCAGCGGCCATCTGCTATGAACAATCGGTCGCACTTGTCCTGCCGCAAGCTGTTTCATGACGTCGCGAAGAACCCTGCCAACCCTGGCCGGTTCGGTCTTCTTCATAACATCGAGCTCGAGGATGGCATAGGCTACGTCAGGACGAACCTGTGCCATCTCATCCTCGCTGAGTATGTCCCGCCTTGCCAGCTCGACGAACCGTCCGCCATTCGCCAGGCAGGATAGGCTCGCGTCTATGAAGCCTTCCCCTGTCAGACTGTTTAGCACCACATCCACACCGACGCCGCCGGTGGCATTGAGAATTTCTTCTCCAAATGTGGTTTGGCGACTGTCAAAAATGTTCTCCACCCCGAGCGAACGAAGGTATGACTGCTTGGGCGCGCTCGCTGTAGCAAAGACTTCCGCCCCCGCGGCCTGCGCCAGCTGGATCGCCGCCAGACCGACGCCGCCGGCACCCGCGTGAATCAACACCTTGTCTCCCTTGTTCAGCCCGGAAAACTCGTAAGACAGGGCGGCCGAGACGAATGCGCTTGGCACCGTGGCGAGATCCGATGCGGAAAATCCGGTCGGGGCCGGCGCGACCAGTTCCTCTCTCGTAATCATTTCAAACGCAAACGCGCCGAATCCCAGTCCGGTTACGTGATCGCCAATACGAACAGTTGACACTTCGGCACCGAGCTCAATTACACGGCCGTACATCTCCCTGCCCAGATCACCCTCTTCGATAAAGCCCAGCGAGCGAAACACATCCCAAAAGTTAAGGCCGATCGCCTCAACCGCAATACATACCTCCTTCGGCTTCAGGTTGCGAGGTTGCAAGGGCTTGATGCACGGTCTTTCAAAAACGCCGCCCGGATCCGGTGCCAGCACCCACGCCGCATCATCCGGCAGGGAGAGTCGCTCGGCCCCGGCGTCTCCCCGGACCAGGCGTGCAACGTGACGACGTCCCGATCGGTATGCGATGTGGTTTTCCGAGTCGGGGTACAAAAGTTCATTGACCAAATCGGGTTCCGGCGATATCGGTGCAGGATCCAGGTCAATCATCCTCGGTTGCAGGTCCGCCGCTTCAAGTATCACGGCCTTGCCGAACCCCCAAAGAACGCTGCCGGCGAGCTCCCCGCCCTGTTCCCGTTCCAATACCTGCGCCCCGCTGGTGATAAACCACACACCTAGTTGCGGTTTCGCATCAACATCCATCATTCCCTGGACCATCGCTAACGCACTGGCACCGATCCGTCTCACGTCCTCAGCCATTTCCTCGTGCGATGCATCCGACCCGCGGCCATTGCAGGCCATCAGGTGTACGGCACCGTGAAAATCCATATCCGATGGAAGACTTCGCATGAGCGAACACCAGGAATCTCGATGTTCCATGTCCAGGGAGACGTCAACCACCCCGGCTCCGGATATCTCCCATGACTTGTCATTCGACGGTCCGTTCTCAACCAGCATCACTACCTGATTGCGAGCAGCCAGCCGGGTTGCCAGCTCGCTTGCCATCTCACAGCGATCCCCCGCGAGAATCCAGACCCCCGGCGCTTCCATTACTTCGGCTGCACTTTGTGCGACGATCACCCCCTTGTCCGGAAACTCGGTTGGGTCCGACTCATTCACTCCCAGAACTTCCACTTCACTGAAACCGACATCAGCGAGCGCGCGGCGCCATATTGACGGACTTGCCAGGGCATGGTGGGGACGGTAGCTGTCAGCGAACCGCCACCATCCGTCCAATTGCCCGAAAGTGAGATCCATCCAACCCTGACCGCTGAGATTTTCGAGTGCAACCAGCTGACCCGACGGCGCGAGAAGCAAAAGGCAATGTGTCAGTGTTTCTTGAAGATCGCGAGTTGCGTGCAAGACGTTCGACGCAATCAGCAAATCATAGGAGTTGACGGCAAAGCCCTGCACCAGCGGATCTTTCTCAATATCCAAAGGACGGTATTCGATGGCGCCTCCACCATCACCGAAGCGTGATTCTGCTTGTGCAAAGAATCCTGCCGAGATGTCCGTGTACATGTAATCGAACTGTCCATCCGGCAGTTCCGGCAAGATGGCAGCGGTCGCCGAACCTGTCCCCGCGCCGACTTCAATTATCCGAAGACGCTTTCCCTCGGGCCGGTCGGCCACGAGGGTGCGAATTGTCTCTTTCAATATCCGATTGGCTGCCCGCGCCACAGGTGCTTTCAGATACAGATCTCCAGGTGTCGGATCTCCGCTGCTGAACAGCAGCGTCAAAGGATCCTCTTTGGCGCGCAGTACATCAGCCAAGGCACCGCCACATCGTCTGAACAGGCCAATTTCGTTGGTGCCGTGGCGATAACGCGAGACCATCGTGGAAACAAATTCCTCGATGTCCTCCGGCAATTCATCCGGCAACGGGTCATCCGGACCAACCCGGACGACGAATCCGTCGCCTGCCTGTTCCAATATTCCGGATTTTGCCAGCAGCTCAAGTATTCTGCGAAACAGGCGTTTATGGATAGCTTCAACCCCTAAGTGCTGGCGCAGATTCTCAGCGTTCAGCGTTGCGCCCGTTTCGCGCTTCCATCCGAGTTTCTCCAAGGTCGCAAGTGCATGACGACGCGACCACTGTTCCAAGTCGTTCAACAGAGCGCTTCTGTCGTCGCGCGAAACGCCTTCTTCAGCGAGATATTCGGCAAGCAGACCGGAACGGCGCGCCACGTCAGCCGGTGACGGAAGGAAGTCGGCAGGCACCATTCCCTGGGCCAGAACGACTTCTCGCCAGACGATCTCGTAAAGAAGATCATCGACTCCTTCGACTGCCGACAGCAACGCAGCACGCGTTGCGCGTTTTACGGTGTAGCCCTCCAATGCGCCGATCAGGTGCCCGGCCGAATCGTAGATGCGTATTTCACCACTCATTGCCTCCGCCGGAAGCTCGGCTTGCGTTTCAGCTTCCTGGACGGATTGCGTCATCTGTACATGGCACAAGACCGTTCGCGGCAGTCGCTCCCTGATCCACAGTCGCTTCCAGCCAAAAGGCATATAAGTCGTTTCATCTTCAACTCCACCCATAGTCCGCGCCGCAGCCACGACCTGGAAGCAGCCGTCCAGCACGAGCGGATGAACATCAAGTTTTTGCTGGTCGTAAACGCTGGGTAATGTCACCTCGCCCAGTGCTTCTCCCGGCCGGCACCATATGCCGCCGAGTGTTCGGAACGACGAGTCGAGATCAATCCCTGTGGCGGAACGGGCGCGGTAGTAAGCCGCCGCATCCACCGGTTCGAAGCCGGATTTCAGACTGTCGGGATCGATTCGGTCTTCGTTTTGCACATCCGGTGCACCACGCAAGACTCGGCACTCCACGTGATTCGTCCATCCCTCCTCGCTGCCTTTGCTGAATATCCTGACACGTCGGGACTTCGTTTCATCTTCGGAGTCAACCACGAGCTGAAGCCTGCGGACTGTCTCATCCACACTCTTCGCAGGATCTTCCGGCTGGAAGATCAGTGCATTCAGCAGTTGCATATCTTCAACAACCACCGCGCGGTCCCCTTCGTCAAGGGCCGCAGATATCGACATGGCGCCGTAGAGCGCCCCTGGCGCAACGACCCGGCCGAACACTCGATGATCGCTCATCCACTGCGGGTCCGACGCAGAGATCTCCGTCTCGAATGTAACCTCCCCGCTAGCCGACTCGTAGCGATCGCCCAGCAGTGGATGCCCGGCACCGCGACGCCGTTCCCGGGTCGAATCAAGCCAGTGGCGTTCGCGCTGGAACGGATAGTTGGGGATTGCGATTCGCCGGCGTTGCTCTCCAGCGTATAGCCCTTCAAAGTTTACCCGGAGCCCCGCCCGGTACGCTTGCGCAACCGCCTCGAAGAAACCATCGCTGCTACCGGACTGTTGTGCATCTTCCTTCGGTGGATGCATGCTTGCGAGCACTGTCGGCAACTGCGCATCGTCGCAATCCGGCCAAGCTGAGAGCGTCATCGCGCCCAACAACGGGCGCGGCCCTATTTCCACGATCACACCGACCCCGGCTTGCGCCAGCGATGCAGTTCCAGCAGCGAATGCCACCGGTTCGCGGGCATGTCGCCTCCAGTACGCTCCCTCAAGCAGCTGGCCGGTCTCAACCGGCCGTCCGGTAAGATTGCTGACGATGGCGAGGGCGGCGGGTTTGATCGATATATCATCCAGCGACGTTTCCAGTGCATCCAATGCCGGGTCCAGCAAGGCACTGTGGAACGCCCGCTTCGTATTCAGCCGCCTTGTGCGAACACTTTCGACTTCGAAACGCTTGCATATGCTTTCAATATCCTCGACCGGGCCGCTCACCACCTGATGGCTGCCATTGTCTGCTGACACGCTGATGCCAGCGCGACTGGAAGATGAATTGAACTGTTCGACGATTGACGCAACCGTGTCGTGTGGAGCAAATACCGCGGCCATCGCACCGGGTTGGGTATTCGAAAGGATGGTGCCCCGCCTCTGTGCGAACCGCATGCCATCTTCCAAGCTGTAAACGCCCGCTGCCTGTGCGGCCGCCAGTTCTCCGACACTGTGTCCCACAACCACGTCGGGACGAATCCCGACACTGTTCCAAAGTGCTGTCAAAGCGCACTCGAGTGCGTAAAGCGCCGGCTGCTCCCACGCTGTGTCGTCCAGTCTGCCTTGTCCTGCGCCGTCCCTCGCGAACATTACGTCCAGCAAAGAAGCGCCTCCCTGTTCGCGAAATACTTGCTCACAGCGGTCGAACACTGCCCGCGCCACCGGTTCGCTTTCATAAAGCATCTGCCCCATGCCGGTCCATTGGCTGCCTTGCCCGGTATAGACGAATGCCACCTTGATCTGAGAATGCTGTGGGATTTCGTCATCCTGTTTGACCAATAACCGAAGCTGCTCCCGCAGCGACCCGACGTCCTCGAACACAATGCCCGTTCGGTGACTGAAATGACTTCGTCCGACACTGGCTGTCCATGCCATGTCGGACAGCAAAGCCCCTGCTGCAGTGTCTTGTGCTCCAATCGCCTTTGCCTGCGCATCGAGCCATGAGAGGTACCGTTCGGCGAGAGCTCGTGCACCTGCCGACTTGCCCGAAAGCGGAAGCAAGCGGCTGGCACGCTGCTTAAGCTCTTCATTCGGCATCGAAATATTCTTTGCTGCAGTCGACGAAGTTACCGCGATAGGTTTTGCAGATCCTGCCGTCAGATCTTGTTCGTAAGGTGCCTTGTCAGGTGCACAATATTCTTCCACGACAATATGGGCGTTCGTGCCGGAAATTCCGAAAGAATTCACTCCTGCAAGGCGCGGACGTCTGTCGTGTTGCGGCAGGTCCATCATCGAAGTGACGACCTGTACAGGCAGAAGATTCCAATCCAGACTCGAATTCGGATTGTTGAAGTGCAGGTGCTTGGGAATCGTACCGCGTTGCATGACGAGCACTGCCTTGATCAGGCCTGCAATTCCGGCGGCCGACTCCAGGTGACCGACGTTGGTTTTCACAGAACCGACCAGAAGCGGTCGGTCGGCCATGCGATTGTTTCCATAGACTGACGCTACCGCATTGATCTCGATTGGATCGCCCACCGACGTTCCGGTACCATGCGCCTCGAGATAATCGACTTGCGACGCGGTGATTCCTGCCTGCGAGAGCGCCTCTTCCATGACTTGCTCAAGCGCTGGTGTGTGCGGAACCGTGAGCCCGCTGCTGGCACCGCCGTGATTGACCGCTGAACCTCGGATGACGCCCCAAATTCGATCACCGTCGCGTTCCGCGTCGCTCAGCCGCTTGAGGACAACGGCACCGCAGCCTTCGCCTCGCACATAGCCGTTCGCGGAATCGTCGAACGCCTTGCACTGGCCATCCGGGGAAAGCATCATCGCATCTGCGCGCAGTTCGAATATGCGGCCACTCAAGATTGCCTGCACACCACCTGCGATCGCCAGATCCGCCTTCCCCTGCTGAAGGTCTGAAACCGCATCGTGGACCGAAACCAGGGACGATGCGCAAGCGGCGTCGACCGCTTTCGAAGGCCCCCTGAGTCCCAGTACGAAAGAGACCCGACCACTGGTTCCGTTCAGGTTGGTGCCGCTGAGGGCATAAAGGCAGGCGGCAGCCTCGGCAGGCTTGTTCGATCCCACCACCAGCATCCTGTATTCGTCGTTGCTGATCCCTGTATATACGCCGGTGCGGCTGCCCATCAGCTGATCAGGGTCTATTCCTGCGTCCTCAAGAGCGTGCCAGCTGGTCTCGAGCATCATTCGCTGTTGCGGGTCGAGAAAGTCGGCCTCGACAGGCGAAATTCGAAAGAAACCAGCGTCAAAACCATCGATCCCATCAACGAAGGCACAGTAACGGCAGGCGCTGTCCAATTCCTCAAGATCCGGAAATAGTTCATCCACGCGCTGGTTTCCGCTACCCGGGACGATTTCGCAGACCGAGTTTCCGCCAGATTCAAGAAGTTCCCAGAATTCAGAAATACTCGACGCACCTGGAAACCGGCACGCCATTCCTATCACTGCGACTGGTTGGACAGGTTGTAAATTTCTTGCGTGATCCTTCACAGAATAGCTGGAAAATTTGAAGCTATTGTTTATGTGTACCCATGTTGACAATTCAGGTATCAATCCAATGAATTATAAGGCTTGGCCAAAGCGGGATTGTTTCGAATCATTCGAAGCTGCGATATTGCCTTACGGTTCTGTACGTGCACACGCTGGCGTTTGCCGAACGGACAGTGCGGGGCCCCACCGGTGCGATGGTGCGACTTGAAACAGTTTGTCGGACTAGTCGGCGGGAAGTTTTCGAGTACAGCCTGTCAACCGGAATCACACTCGCCGGATACCTGCCCACCATTCAATCCGGCTACTGACCAATGTGGACTTTACGATTGTCCAATAGATTATGCTGTTCGAGAAATTCCCTTATTACAGCAACACATTCCTTGGGCTGTTCGAGTTGAAGCAAATGGGTTGTGTCGGGGAGGAAATCGTAATCCAAGCTGTGGATTTGGCTCAAATCAAATGTCGGAAGATATGAGTAGGGGAGAACCGGGTCGGCACCAACAACTTTGGTCGGACAGTCAATCTCTTCCAAGTCAACCCAGACTGTGTACATCCTGGCGTAGTTGATGATCTGTGCTTCATAAGTACGAGGGCAGCGCAAACTGTAGCCGTCTCCCCCGTCATTTTTTTTTAGCATTGTTCTTGCTGCAAGATCGAGTACACCAGGAACGGTGCGGTGATACACAGGAAGCCAGCTAAGCAAATCGACAAACTCATCCAAGGACTTGAAAGTATCTGTTCGACGCAGGGCGGCTTCTGTCGACCGTCTGGTTGCTATATCGTATTCTTCAGGGTAGTCATTAGGTTTGCACAATGGCGGATCAAACAAAATGCGCGCGGCGAAATCACAGTTCCCGGTGGAGGAGACAAGTGAGGCCAAAGCGGAAACAGAATGGAATATTCCGATTTTCGGCTTCTTGCCGTACCTGACATCAATTTCATCGAGTATACGGTCGTGATCATCAACAAGTGCTGGAACAATGTGATCTGCCTGTGCGCCGACGGCGTTCCAGCCATGATTTCTAAGGTCAAAAACAAATAGCTCAAAGTCTTGGGCTAAAAGCGACCAAAACGGATAATACAAGTCGATGGCAAGACCGTTGCCATGACTCAATACAAGCCTCGGTCCGTTTGGATTCCCATGTTGCCGCAGATGGATGACAGTACCGTCGTCCATGCGAATTCTGTGCACGGAAAGCGGCTCAGGCACTTCCCATACCCTATCTTTACATGCCATGGAAATTACTCATCCGCGATGCGAGCGATAGCTGGAACCAACTCGTGTGCAATTGCGGCAGCGAAATCAGTGTTGCCCATATCTTCAAGCTTCCAGAAAATATCCGGAAGGTGCGGGAACCTGAATGTGGCGGACCGGGCGCCATGTCGCATGCTTGGCGGGACTTGGAATCTGGACGGATCAAGAGAAAATCCAGTGCCAAGGGCTTTGATCAGTGCCTCCTTCAGTGTCCACAGGGTATAGAAAAAGTGAGGCTTTTCTCGAACCTGTCTGGAAGACAACTCGGTTTGCTCTTGCTCACCAAACACTATCTTGCCTATTCCATCAAAGTCGTTGCTGTCGATGCGCTCCTCGACATCCACTCCAACTCGTCCTTCGGAAGCAAACGCGATTAACCCATGCATGCCACTGTGACTTAGGTTGAAACTCGTTTGAACCGCCACACCGTCGATCAATGCGAACGGCTTCCCGTATTCGAAATTGTCAAAAGAAAGCAGTCTGTTGTCACAGTCGAGCCTATGACAAAGATTCATGCGCAACGCTGCCCGACAAAGCGCAAACTCGCGCTGAGGACGAGAAAACTTATACCGGTGCCAGCGCTCCCGCTCAGACTTGTCAAGCTGCGAGAAGGCACGCTCCTCACGCGATTTATTCGGGGTCAGATCAACATGGACAACGGACACATCTGCAACTTCACAAAAACATCTGAACCACAAATCCTCATCTTCGTTAAGCATGATGCTCTTGCATTCAAAAATGCGTTGTTTGCCGTGCCAGTCTACCCTTAATGAAAATCGGCCCTCTGATACAACAACAGGGCCGATTTAAATTATCCAGAATTGATCGAAGTCTGTCTCATCCGGAAAGATGATTGATCAGATCTCGTAAACTGCTGAAACCGGAAGCGACATCGCTCGTTATTGTTACGTCGAACTCCTCATTAATCACTTTGAGAAAATTCACAGCATCCATCGAATTCACCCCTAGTTCAGAAAAATTGGAATCCAGCAAGGCTCGATCGGATATGCCCAAGTGCAGCTCAATTAAATCTCCTACGCGTTGCTCAACGCTTCCCATGACAAAACCTCCTTAATTGATGTTTACATGAATTACCAGGTGGCTGCAACCTCAGCCAAACTTCAAGCAGTTTCAATTGTAGTTTAATTTTTCTCATTATGTGAGCGGTATCACAACTTGATTTCGGCACAGTGGAGGGCTCGCCTGATGGCGCTCATTCAAGGGCAAGGACGCGTCCAATTGTCTCGCTGCCAAAATCCCTGATTCTACGATGCCGGCTGTGCCGTGTTCGCGCATGCAGATTGGCTGAATTTGCGAATCGCATATCGAAACAGTCGGTCGGGGCGTTTTGACAGCCGCGAATGCGAGCGTACGGGATGCGCCTTGCATAATTCATCAGCCGATGTCCTTGAGAATTCTTGAAACGGTATCCACGCGTCACGCCGCGCGGCAGGAGATTCTCCACTGGCGGTGTGCCTGCACATATGTGATCCGGTCAGTTGAGCCGGTTCTGCTCAACGCTCTGCTAAATCCGGAAACTATGACCCAGATAGAATTTCTTTGCGGATTCATCCTCCATAATCTGCTGGGCAGTTCCGGAGGCAACGACGACGCCGTCGTTCATGATGTGGGCGCGGTGGCAGACCGTCAGCGTTTCGCGTACATTGTGATCGGTGATGAGAAATCCGACATTGCGCCTGCACAGCGCCTGAAGCAGTTCGGTCAGTTCGATCACCGCGATGGGGTCAATACCGGCAAACGGTTCGTCCAGCAAGATGAATCTCGGCTCCAGTGCAAGTGATCTCGCCATTTCGACCCGCCGTCGTTCTCCGCCGGACAGTGTTGCGGCTTTCTGGTCGCGCAGGTGTTCGATCTGGAACTCGCTCAGCAAGTCATACAGACATTCCTGGCGCTGATAATGCGTGACGGACCTGTTGGTTTCCAGCATTGCGGTAATATTCTGTTCGACAGTGAGATTACGGAAGATCGACGAATCCTGGGGTAGATAACCGACACCCTTTCGGGCCCGGGCGTACATCGGCAACCCCGAGATATCATCCCCATCGAGCAGGACGGATCCACTGTCGCACTTTTCCAACCCGATTACGGCATTGAAACAGGTTGTCTTCCCCGCGCCATTGGGTCCCAGCAGACCGATGATTTCACCACTATCGACGTGCAGACTGACTGAATCGACAACCTTCCGGGACCGGAACGATTTGGAAATATTGACAACTTCCAGTCGGCTGGCTACGGAGTTCATGGTTGACAGCATTTTGTCAGCTCAACTCACGTCCAGACGGTTCGACTTCAATTCTGCAACTGGATGATAACCGTCGTGCGACCCTCGTCGGGCGAGGTCTTGGCTTCATCTTCGGGCTGAGATGTCTGAAACTCCCCGGTTGACCAGTTGTACACGACCGCATGGGTATTGATGACGACATCACCCTGTTCGAATGTGACATTCCCCACCAGATTGATCTGATCGTCTGAATACTGCACGACAGCTTGATCAGCAACGCCGCTGGCTGACTCCTGATCCGCTTCGTTGACCATAAACTCCAATGGATTCCCCGTGGCGGTGATGTTATTGTTACCATCTTCCAGGGTCTTTATCTCGACCTGATCCGCGGTCAGCATCACGGCCTCACTGACAAGTTCGACATCACCTTTGAATACCGTCGTCTCCCTGTCGTGGTCATACGTCGCTGTCACTGCTGTGATCTTGACCTCATCGTCAGCAAGCAACGCAGCTGGCCAAGTTGTTATGCAACAGACCAGAATGCCAGCTGCTGTTCTGCCAAAATTACTGTTGAGATACATTTTCCATCCATTCGATCCGCATTTCACGATTTCAGGCTCATTGGCCCATGTCACCCAATTGAAATGTAAGGTTAGTGGTTGTTGAATCAAAAATTTTCACATCATCCGAGTTGACCAGGGAAATGGTGACATCGCCTGTCAGCGACATTTCCTGACTATCCTCATAATACCTTCCATTGTTTGCCGCAAGCGTGCGTGTGAATCCCTTTGCATCAATCTGCAGTACCCGCGGCTCGATCAGATCACTATGTCCCTTCTCAGGAAACTGCAACAGACTGCTCGCTTCAATCGTATAATTGACATTCATATCAGGTACGATGCCGTTGATCACAACTTCCTGAATGACTCGGGTGCGTTGAAAAAAATCTGAATCGTTCGAATTTTCCTCGTCTTCTTGCATTGTCAAGCTTGTTAAAGCAATCAGACCAATTGCGACGATCGAGGTCAACCCTACCAACTTTCTCAGTTGTCCGCGCAGCAAACCCTTAAGTCCATTCATTTCAGATCGCAGTATCGGCCAACGAAACCAGACACTTACCCAACTGTTTGTCCGTTGTCGGAATCAAGTAAATCTATAGTTTCAATCGAAGAGGTCAGCTTCTTCTTTGGTGAGAAGAAGGTCTACTGTAATGTTAACATAGAAATACCTCTTCGTGGTATCAGTGTGATCATGGGACCTAGTGGTTGCGGCAAGTCCACGTTGCTGAACCTGATTTGCGGAAGATTGCGTCCGAGCAGCGGCAATGTCAGGGTATTCGGAGATCACGTCTCGAATCTGAGCGAGCCGGAACTTTTCCGGTTGCGACGTAGAATGGGAATGATGTTTCAGTCCAATGCGCTGCTGACAGACCTGAGCGTCTTTGAGAATGTGGCATTTCCCGTACGCGAGAACACCGATCTGCCCGAGGAGTTGATTCGGGCTCTGGTGCTGATGAAACTCGAGCAGGTGGGCATGCGGGGCACACAGGCACTCATGCCGTCAGAACTGTCGGGCGGCATGTCACGTCGTGTCGCACTGGCGAGAGCGACGGTCATGGATCCGGAATTGTTGCTTTACGACGAACCCTTTACCGGTCTCGACCCGGTTTCTCTCGGGGTGATCACCAAGCTCGTCAGGGAATTGACGGACGCCTTGAATACAACCTCCATAGTGGTGACGCACGATGTCGAGGAGGGATTGAGCATCGCCGATTACGTCTACCTGCTGGGGGACGGCGCACTGCTGGCAAGCGGTACCCCGAAACAATTGCTGGCAAGTTCCCAGCCGGAGGTGAGACAGTTCCTGCACGGCCTGCCCGACGGACCGGTTCCGTTTCACTATCCGGCCAATGATTACCGGGACGACCTGCTTGAACGCTGACCGCCTCACAAACTGGATCCGCTCCATCGGAGCAACAGCATTGGGCGTTGTGGAACGGTTGGGTTACGCGGTCGTATTCCTTTCACGGTGTCTGGCCCGATTCCCCAAAGTGGTCATGCGGCCCTCCTTGATTGTCCAGCAGCTGTACTCGGTCGGTGTGCTGACGGTGGTGATCACAATTGTCGCAGGTGCGTTCGTGGGTATGGTTCTTGGATTTCAGGGTTATTACACTCTGGTTGATTTTGGTGCTGAGAGTTCACTCGGACTGGTCGTGGCATTGAGCCTTACACGCGAGCTCGGACCGGTCTTGTCGGCCTTGCTATATGTCGGCCGGGCGGGGTCAGCATTGACTGCGGAGATCGGACTGATGAAAACCACCGAACAGCTGGCGGCCCTGGAAATGATGGCCGTCAACCCCATTCAGAGGGTCGTCGCCCCGCGTCTATTGGCCGGAATCATCACAGTGCCCCTGCTGTGTGCAATGTTCACCTTTGTCGGAATATTCGGTGGATACTTTATCGGGGTCGTGCAGCTCGGCGTTGATGCGGGTGTTTACTGGTCGGCAATCCGCGATGGTGTGGATCTTCACCAGGATGTCGCGAACGGAATGATCAAGAGTGTTGTATTCGGTGTGATCGTGACCTGGATTGCGGTGTTTGAAGGTTATGACTCCTATCCATCTGCCGAAGGCATCAGCAGTGCGACAACGCGCACAGTTGTAGCGGGATCTTTGGCTGTCCTGGGGGTCGACTACATTCTCACTGCGCTGATGTTCAGGTTCTGACTGGAAAATCCCGCATGCACCTGTGTCCTGCGGATCTTGCATTTTGGCAAGACGATAATGCGGACAGTCCGGGCGTCATCCGATCAATGGATAGCATGGCAGTCTGTACCCACCGCGAACGATCAGGTTCTGTTGCCGGGATCGGTCAGTTTGAAGTCAATGCGATTGGACTTGCGGCATTCGATGAGACAGCGTGAGCGTCCTGAAGCAGTGTCATGGGTGACACTGGCGGGAAAAGACGATTTGCGAGCCGCTAGGGACATCAGGGAGTTCGACTGCCAGACAGTCTCGCTTCAGGCGTCGATTTGCCGCCTGCCGAGGATTTGAATATGGGACGGGAAGCGTTTTTTGAGCTCGGAGCAGACGATCAGGAAAGAGCGCTTCGACACGTTCTTGCTGCCGAACGCGAGGCAAGGTCGATGCGACTTTCTGAATCTGAACCGGCAATGAACGATCATGTCGCGGTCATCGGTGGCGGACACATGGGTTCAGGAATCGCCTATGTGTTGCTGACTGCCGGTTATCTGGTGACGATCATCGAGTCCGATTCCGAGTCCTGCGTTCGTGCGCAATCCAATGTTCATAGGCTTATTGATGCCAGCATCCAACGCAATTACATCACACAGCCGGAGGGCTCAGATTGTCGTGCCCGACTTGTCGTCAGTTCAGGCTATGGGGGTATTGCTGACGTATCGGTCGCGATCGAGGCGGTATACGAGGATATGCAGACCAAGCAATCCGTCTTCAAGATGCTGGAGACGAATGTTGCACAATGCGCAATCCTTGCTTCCAATACCTCGTATCTCGATCTGAACGAGATTGCGAGTGTTCTTGAAGATCCGTCTCGAGCGATCGGTCTTCACTTTTTCGCGCCGGCTCACATCATGAAACTGCTGGAAGTCATCCGCGGTGACGCCACTTCGGAACGCGTAATTTCTGCAGCGCTTGCCATAGCGCGACGATTGGGCAAGGTACCGGTTTTGGCGGGTGTTTGCGATGGGTTTATCGGCAATCGTATTGTGGCCCGCTATCGGGAGGCCGCCGACTCACTGCTGCTGGATGGCGCATTGCCCTGGGAAGTTGATCAGGCCATGGTAAGTTTCGGTTATCCAATGGGACCTTACGAGGCACAGGACTTATCCGGACTTGACATCGCCTACGCAAGCCGTCGACGACGCGATGCAAGCCGCGATCCAAATCGTCGATATGTATCAATCGCCGATAAAATGGTCGAAAGCGGCAGACTCGGCAGAAAATCCGGACTCGGTTGGTATCGTTATCCGACGTCACGTGAAAAGCAGATCGATCCTCAGGTTGAGGCATTGATACTGGAACAGTCCAGTCTGATGGCAGTCAGTCGCACCTCATTTTCCCCAGATGAAGTTCAACAACGTCTGGTGCTGGCGATGATCAATGAGGCGGCCGATATCCTGCACGAGGGCATTGCGAACTGTGCGGCTGACATCGATCTGGTTACGATTTTCGGCTACGGATTTCCGCGCTGGCGCGGTGGTCTCATGCACTACGCTGACTTGATTGGTGTTGATGAGATTGTGCTCAGGCTGGAAAGTCTTCGGAATCAGGACCCAGTGGTCTGGGTGCCCAGTGCGCTACTGTATTCATGTGCCGCCGAAAACCTGAAAATCTCCGATTATCGCGCATGAGACGCGATTGGGATTTCAGGTTGCCGTCGGCAAATCAGTCCTGCGCAGGTACCGTTCAGACTTTCTCAAGCGCGATGGCTATTCCCTGACCTACACCGACACACATCGTCGCCAACGCGAAGTCTCCGGCATTTTTCAGTTCGAGTGCGGCGCTGCCTGCAATGCGCGCACCGGACATTCCAAGTGGGTGTCCGAGTGCGATTGCACCACCGTTCGGGTTGACATGTCCGGCGTCATCGTCGACACGGAGCTCGCGCAGAACTGCAAGCGCCTGACTTGCGAACGCCTCATTCAGTTCGATCACACTGAACGACTTTGGTGTGAGGTTGAGCTGGTTGCACAATCGGCGGGTGGCCGGGACGGGACCGACGCCCATGATTCTGGGCGCTACGCCGGCACTCGCGCCGCCGGCAATGCGGGCGATCGGTTTCAGATCAAACTGGCGCACGGCGTCTTCACTCGCGACCAGTAATGCCGCAGCCCCATCGTTGACACCGGAAGCATTGCCCGCGGTGACGCAGCCATTGTCGCGAAACAATGGCGGCAGCGCCCGCAGGCTCTCAAGTGTTGTCTCGCGTGGATGCTCATCCTTGCTGACAGCAATGGGTTCGGTATGCGGCTGCGGAACCTCGACAGGAGTAATTTCGGTGGCAAGTCTTGCTGTGGCGGAATTGGCGCGGGTCTGGCTTCTCAGTGCGAATTGATCCTGGTCATCGCGGGATATGCCATATTCTTCGGCAACAATTTGTGCAGTTTGCGCCATCGAGTCGACTCCGTATTGCTGTCTGATCAGCGGATTGACGAAGCGCCAGCCCAGGGTCGTGTCGTAAATTTCGGCTTTGCGCGAAAAAGGCCGGGTGGCTTTTGGCATGACGAATGGTGCACGGCTCATGCTTTCGACGCCGCCGGCGATGACGAGATCAAGATCACCGCAGCGAATTGAGCGGGATGCCATGATCAATGCATCCATTCCGGACCCGCACAGTCGGTTGATGGTTGTACCCGGAACTGAATGTGGAATCCCTGCGAGCAGGAGTGCCATGCGAGCGACGTTTCGGTTATCCTCTCCGGCCTGGTTCGCACACCCCAGGATTACCTCATCAATTCTTGCCGGATCGAGCCTGTCATTGCGCTCGAGCAGTGCCTGAATGGGAATGGCGGCGAGGTCATCGGTACGGATATCGCAAAGTGTGCCGCCGAATCTGCCGATCGGTGTGCGGATGTAATCACAGATAAAGGATTCCGGCATGGGGGTTTTAGCTCCAATTGAATTGACAACCTGTCTCATTTGTGTTGGGCAGGAAAAACATCCTCGTGTGCCCCGACGGCGATTCGAACTGCCCGATCCACTATCAGTGTATTCCAGAAAAGGACATTGCATCTGCCGGATTTCGGGCGTGACGAAGGTCAAATAACTTCCAAGGTAACAATAAGTCTATAGTCATGACTATGGTCAATATGCAATTCCATCCGATCCTATCCAGTTTTGGAGCAAGCCGATGGAAATTGACAAGTCGACTGGTGAAAGAACAATCAAGGCGTCTGAATTCAAGGCGAAGTGTCTCAAGTTGATGGACGAGGTCGCGAACACTGGTGAAGCGTTGGTGATATCAAAAAATGGCCGTTTGATCGCCCGTCTCGTGCCTTATCGAAGCAGGCCTGTCAGCCTGTATGGAATCGATAAGGGTAAAATCGAGATTCTTGGGGACATCATTGAACCGGTGGATGTCAAATGGGAAGCAAATGCGGACAAATCCACGGAAGTCGATAATTGATTCGGCTTGATACGCACGTTCTCTTGTGGCTTCGCAGTGGTGAGAAGTCTCTGGGTTCTGCTGCACGGAAAAAGATCGATCAGGCTTGGCAATCGGAGGATATTGCTGTCTGCTCGATTTCATTCTGGGAAATTTTCATGCTCCAAGGCAAAGACAGAATCAGGCTATCTGAGAACATTGGAAATTGGCGGCGCGTCCTGCTGGAACAGGGCGTGGTGGAGATTCAGGTGGATGGGAGCATAAGCCTGCGAGCGGCCAGTCTGGCTGACTTTCACACTGACCGTGCCGACCGCGTGATCGTTGCCGCCGCACTCAACGGCCATTGCCTGGTTACCGCTGACAAACGTATCCTTGATTGGCCTGGCGAACTTGAGCGGCTGGACGCGTCTGAGCAGTTCCCGAGAACGTCGTGTTGACTCGTATAGACGTCAGCTGAATACCAGTTTGGACATTTGAGGGCGGTTGACATCCTGTCTGCGCAAACCGCTCCCTTACCGCTGTTTCGTCTGGACATCTGACCGGCAATCCCACCAAGATCATGCCTCTGCGATCGTGCATTCCTGATGCTTTTCTCGCCATGACTTAAGCCCGTGTTGCCGTCCTCAACGCGGAGCTGCAGACATCAGATATGCTGCATTGGAAGACGCAAGTATTTTCTATGAGTGTTCGCGTGATGCAGAAGCAATGCCGCGGCGATCATTGGATCACAAGAGACGATTGATCTTTGCTGAAATCCCAGCCTCACGGCAGGCTTGTGCTTGCGAGAAGGTTTGCAGGGCATGGATTTCCGACACTTTTCCCAAACATATACAAATGATCTGGCGTACTTATAATGTTCAACCACAAACTCTTCAGGGGGAGTGTTGATTGATAGATGTTCAGCATTGTCGAGTGAGTTTATGGAAAGCACGAACAACAAAAATGCTGCGCTTTGGTTTGTCGACCGGCATGTCGAACAGGGCAGGTCCGACAAGGTGGCGTTCCGGGAGGCGTCGGATGAGAGCCGAACTCTGACCTATGGTGAGTTGGCCGAGCGTTCCAGTCTGGTAGCGGACGCTTTTTCCAAACTGGATATCCGACGCGAAGAAAGAGTAGCCTGTCTCTTGCTTGACCAGATTGAATACCCTGAAGTGTTCTGGGGAGCATTGAAGTCGGGAGTTGTACCTGTGCTGATCAACACATTGTTGTCAACAGCAGTGTACAGCGCCATCCTTGAAGACAGCCGGGCGGTGTGCCTGATTGTCTCGTCCGAGTTACTTGACCGGGTGATGCCAGCAGTTGAGGGCAACCCTTACCTGCGCGAGGTTGTCGTGGTCGGCCGCGATGCACCGCAGGGCATGTCTGTGTACAGTGACTTCATAACGGATACAAAACCGCGTCAGCCAATTGATGTCGATGGAGACGAGTGTGCGTTTTGGCTCTATTCGTCAGGATCAACCGGCAATCCCAAGGGTGTACGACACGTCCACAGCGCCCTGCGGGCGACTGCAGAAACCTATGGCGCACAAGTTCTTGGGATACGCAGCGGTGATGTGGTTTTCTCGGCGGCCAAGATTTTCTTTGCCTATGGGCTTGGAAATTCGATGACGTTTCCGATGTCGGTCGGCGCTACCGCAGTCTTGTTTAACGGTCGACCCACCCCGGACATGGTGCTGCAAGTCATCGAGCAGGAACAGCCAACCGTGTTTTTCGGTGTTCCGACATTGTATGCAGCGGTGATTGCCAGGTTGGAGGGCAGTGAGACGCCGTCATCCAATCTTCGGGTCTGCATATCAGCGGGTGAGGCTTTGCCTGAGGAGATCGGTCTTCGTTGGCGGGACATCTGGGGCGTCGACATTCTCGATGGGGTCGGTTCAACCGAAATGCTGCATATTTTTCTCAGCAACCGATCGGATGATGTTGTATTTGGCACGTCGGGAACCGCGGTACCCGGTTACGAGCTGCGTTGTGTTGACGAGGATGGCAAAGAGGTTCAGGCGGGGCAAATCGGTGAGTTGCTGGTGCGAGGAGACTCATCCGCCGATGGATATTGGAACCAGCGCAGCAAAAGTCGGTCAACATTCGAGGGCGAGTGGACACGAACCGGAGACAAATTCGAATACTCGGGCGGGGGCCGTTACGTCTATTGCGGCCGAACCGACGATATGTTCAAGGTTTCGGGTATCTGGGTCTCGCCGTTCGAGGTGGAACAGGCACTGGTGTCTCACGATGCTGTCCTTGAGGCGGCGGTTGTGGCGGCGAGAGACAAAGATGGACTTGAGAAACCGAAGGCATTCGTCGTACTCAATCATGATGCGGATGATTCGGACATTCGCGGCGTTCTCAAGGAGTTTGTGAAAGACAGGATCGGACTATGGAAGTATCCGCGTTGGATTGATATTGTTGACGAACTTCCAAAAACAGCGACTGGAAAAATTCAGCGATTCAAACTGCGGGAACCTCAATGACCCAGGTCCGGTGGGCTGACGGTGCCACAGGTTTCATTTCCGCTGGCGGCCATCGTCTCGAATTCGCCTGCTTCGGCCCGCCACCGCACGACGCTCCGACAATTGTCATGTTGCATGAGGGCCTCGGATGTGTGGGCCTGTGGCGGGATTTCCCGGAATTGGTTTCGCAATCGATCGGATTCGGTGTTTTCACCTACTCCCGTGCCGGCTATGGTCAGTCTGATGCGGTTGAGTTGCCGCGACCGTTGGACTACATGACGATTGAAGCACAGGACGTTCTTCCGGACGTTCTCGACTCGATAGGACTGAGATGCGGAATACTGCTTGGGCATTCGGATGGCGCAACAATTTCCGCGATCTATGCAGGAACAGTTTCCGATCCTCGAATTCGAGGGCTTGTTCTGATCGCGCCACATTTTTTTGCTGAAGAGGTCGGACTATCGCAGATCCAACGGGCTGCCGAAATTTTCAGGACGGGCGAACTGAGACTCAAGATGGCCAAGTATCACCGAAATCCCGATGTTGCATTCCGCGGTTGGAACGATGCGTGGCTGCATCCTGATTTTGTAAGATGGAATGTGAGCGACGTGATCGATCACCTGCGTATTCCGGTTCTCGCCATTCAGGGTGAAGATGATCAGTATGGGACATTGGCGCAAGTCAGAGAAATCGAAAGCCGAGTCAATGCGCCTTTCGAGAAGTTGATCCTGCCGCAGTGCCAGCACTCGCCCCACCTGAGCCGGCCCCAAGAGACGGTTGCAGCAATCGCCAGGTTCTCGATGCGGTTTGACAGGTTCGAAAGTGGAGTTGTTCAATCCACTTGATTGCGTCTGTGCAGCGCTGGCCGTGAGCCGGAATGGCTGCACTGTGCTATGAGATGCGACCTGCGCAAAATCTGTCGTTCGGTTGAGACGTTATAATTCGATTCGGTGATCACCGGCTTTACCTGCGTCGACTTGATTTCGGTTTCAGGTTGAGACGCGGGCATTTGTACTGATCTGCACCGCCGGTTTGGTTTCAGGGTGCTGACTAACATCGAGATGGAAAATTGAGAGATTTCATAAACTTTCAGACCGACCCGTCAAGATACCGCCACTGGCGCGTCGATTATGATGGTGCGATTGCCAGCATCTATATGGATGTCGACGACGAAGGTGGACTATTTGACGGATATGAACTGAAACTGAATTCCTACGATCTTGGTGTCGACATTGAACTTGCGGATATTGTTGAGAGGATGCGTTTTGAGCATCCGCAGGTTAAGGTCGTGGTACTTCAGTCCGGCAAGGATCGGATTTTCTGCGCCGGCGCTAACATTCGCATGCTGGGCGGCGCGTCACACAGCCACAAGGTTAACTTCTGCAAGTTCACGAATGAAACACGAAATGCTCTGGAATCTGCAGAATCTGACAGCGGTCAGAAATACATTGCGGCGATCCGGGGTTCCTGTGCCGGGGGCGGTTATGAACTGGCCCTTGCGTGCAATTACATCATGCTGACAGACGATCGGAACACTTCAGTCTCTCTTCCTGAAGTGCCCCTTCTTGCCGTGTTGCCAGGAACAGGCGGTCTCACCCGTCTGACAGACAAGCGCAAAGTCCGCCGCGACTTGGCCGATGTCTTCTGTTCGACGGAGGAGGGAGTCAAGGGCAAGCGGGCGCAGGAGTGGCGACTGGTCGATGAGGTGGTCAGCAATTCCAGCTTCAATCAGGCTGTGTTGGAACGCGCGACAGGGTTTGCTGATGCGTCCGAAAAGCCGGCAGTCGCGCAGGGCATTGTGCTGACAGACCTGGATCGAACCTTTGAGCGTGATGGAAATGTGAAATACTCTGCTGTCAGTGTTGAGGTTGATCGTGCGTCGAGAAAGGCCACGATTGACATTTTCGGTCCCGACTCAGCTCCCCCGGACATCGAATCGTTTGTCAGGCACGGTGCGGAGAACTATCTGCTCCGTCTTGCCCGCGAACTGGACGATGCTGTTCTTCATCTGCGTCTGAACGAACTTGAGATCGGACTTTTGGTGTTCAGGTCGCAAGGCAGCCACGAACAGTTCATTGCTCATGAGACCTTGTTGTTGAATAACACTGACCATTGGCTGGTCAATGAAGTGCTGAAGTTGTGGAAGCGAGTTCTGAAACGTATCGACATCACGTCGCGTTCCATGATTGCAGCAATCGAACACGGTTCGTGTTTCAGCGGAATTCTGGCGGAGATCATATTTGCTGTTGATCGCAGCTATATGATGATGGATGAATTTGAGAACGACGATAGGCCGTTTGCGCATATTTCATTGACGGATGCGAACTTCGGAATGTTTCCGATGGCCAACGGCCTTTCGCGGCTGCAGACCCGATTCTTGGGTGATGGAAACTGTCTCGAGACTGCGATTCAGCGGAAAAGTGAAAGTCTTGATGCGCAGACAGCTGAAGAACTTGGCTTGGTGACGTGGTCGCTGGATGAACTGGACTGGGAAGATGAACTGAGAATTTTCATAGAAGAGCGTGCGTCTTTCAGTCCCGATGCCATGACGGCAATGGAGGCTAATTTGAGATTCGCTGGTCCCGAGACAATGGAAACACGGATTTTCGGACGTCTGACCGCTTGGCAGAACTGGATATTCAACCGTCCCAATGCAGTTGGAACTGAAGGTGCGTTGCAACGCTATGGCAGCGGAGTGCGCGGCAGATTTGACATGGAACGGGTTTGAGTCGGTTGCGGAGCAAACCAGATTCAGAAAAATTTCGAGGCAGTCAAGTGGAAGATCACACAAAGGTCGATTACGACACACGGATTCCCAATAACGTCGGGCTAAGTGCCGACCGAAAGGTTCTTCGGGCTTTGGAGAAGTGGCATCCTGGTTTTATCGATTGGTGGAATGAGCTGATTCCAGCGCGATATCAGCAGTCCATGGTCTATCTTCGTACCGCGATTTCCGCAGACTCGAAAGGGTGGGCAAAATTTGACTATGTGAAGATGCCGGACTATCGCTGGGGTGTACTTTTGGCGCCGCGTCAGCAAGGTCGCACGATTCCCTGTGGTGAGCATTGCGGCGAGCCTGCGTGGCAGGATGTGCCGGGAGAGTATCGGAACATGCTCAAGCGCCTGATCGTGATTCAGGGTGATACCGAACCGGCGTCTGTGGAACAGCAACACTTGCTTGCTCTGAGCGCCCCGTCACTCTATGACATGCGCAACCTGTTTCAGGTCAATGTCGAGGAAAGCCGTCATCTGTGGGCGATGGTGTACCTGCTTTTCAAGTACTTTGGGCGGGACGGTCGCGAAGAAGGCGAGGACCTTCTGCGCCGTTCGTCCGGCTCTGCGGAGACGCCGAGATTGCTCGGCGCGTTCAATGAGAAGACCCCGGATTGGCTGTCGTTTTTCATGTTCACGTTCTGCACTGATCGCGACGGGAAAATGCAACTGGAGAGTCTGGCGCAATCCGGTTTCGACCCTCTGAGCCGAACCTGCCGCTTCATGCTGACAGAGGAGGCGCATCATATGTTTGTCGGCGAAAACGGCATCATGCGGACCATACAGGCAACCTTGGAGGCGATGAACCGGGCCGGTATCGACAATCCGAATGATGTCGAGGGGATTCGCAAGCTCGGTGTCATTGACTTGCCGACCATTCAGAAAAAACTGAATCTTCACTTCTCGCTCAGCCTTGACCTGTTCGGTCAGGAAATGTCAACCAATGCCGCCAACGCCTTCAATGCAGGAATCAAGGGGCGTTACATGGAGTCCAAGCTTGAGGACGACCACAGGCTTGTGGAGGCGACGTATGCTGTCCGAACTGTAAAGAATGGTGAAATTGTCTCCGAACAGGTTCCGGCGCTGACCGCAATCAATATGCGGTTGAGAGATGACTACATTGTTGACGCATCACGGGGTGTCAAACGATGGAATAGTCTGATTCGAAGAAACGGGATACCGTTCGAGATGAAACTTCCCAGCGAGGCTTTCCATCGTCAGATCGGCGTGTTTGCAGCTGTTCATGCGGATGTGGGTGGAAACCTGATCGACCAGGGCACGTGGGACCGGAATGTCAGCGAATGGTTGCCGACGGGCGGTGATGAGGACTTTGTCCAGTCGTTGATGGAGCCCTGCTATGAGCCGGGCGAATATGCGAGTTGGATTGCTCCGCCCAGAGCGGGCATCAACAACAGGCCCGGTGACTTCGAGTACGTCAGGTTGCATATGGCGTAAACGTCAAGGCACTCCCAGCGAAAATAATGTTATCCGGCAAGTTCGTCAGCCTGGGGACACCGGGAGTGATTTTTCATTCAAGATGACAACCGATCTTCCGTCGACTGTCATAGGGCCATGGTCAGTTATCAGGAAGCAGACAGGGGCAGTGCCGGAGACTCATAAATTATGAGTTTTGCTGTTCAATCTGTGCGCGCTTTGGCAATCTCCTGAACGACAGCCTGTCCAATCAATTCGATACCGGCGAAACTCTTGATACGCGGTTCTACAGTTGTAAATGTATCAGGGCCGAATACGAGTTCCCAAAGACCACAGGCATCCGCCAATGCGATGATCATGATGTCTCTTGGAGCTGGTATGTCGTTGGTCTGGACAATGCCCGCGATTCGATGCAGGACATCTCGATCTGATCTGCCGGACTCATGGGTGATGGTATAGTTGCCAATAAATCGCAGCAGTCGATCGCGCTGGCGCAAGAGAATACCGCGTTCCACCAGGCTTTCGGTCAGTCGGTCGGCGATACGTTCGGCACCTGTCGCGAATACACGAACCCAATAACGTGTCGGTCGTTTTTTCGGATCAGCGGCAATCTGTTCCAGCACAATGTCAAGCAACGGCTCCCTCATCGATGCATTGCTGGTCACAAACAACCCTTCCAGGTCGGTATCTATGCGATTGTTGATCGCGAGTTCCATCAGGAGTGCGCCGCTGAGTGTATTGCTGATGGTTTCGGATGGCAGCCTGTCTGTCAGTCTGCCGGTTTCCGAATCCAGCATCAGGATGAAAATTTCCTCGCTGATCGTGATCATCTGAAATTATCCAACACGTGAACTTGTAATTGTGCCATCGGAAATAGACGAACGGGTACGTCCGTAAGCTAACAGGTCAACTGAATAGACTGTCATGAAACAAATCGTCCAATATCACTGAACAAATACGCACCTCTGACTATTTTATGCGAAGTGCTGCAGCGGATGAACGGGTACGGATTATCAGACTTTTCCAAAACAGCAAAGCGGCACGGTGTTTCACAGCGAAGAAAGTTGTGGACCAGCAGACAATCGCATTGCCCGCGATTGTGCAATCCGTTCAAATGAGCAAGCGGTTGCCGCCAAAAGTCATGGTGAATCGGAAGAAGGATCAATTGCCCTGTCTATATCGCAGCCTTGTTCTTGTTCGAAATTCTGATATATGCCGACTCCATCGCTTCTGTGAACGAATTATGCCGATCCCAAAAATTCTGGGAATTCGCCTCCTCTTTTGATCAGAACAGCTGTCGTACTATCACTAAGGTCTGTCGCGTCCAAAGCCGGTAACGCACTGCTGCCCTGCCAGAATGACTTTAAATGCTTTCGATATACCACGGTATCAACGTTCCGAAAACGGTTCGCTGACTGACGCAGCGGTATTCATAGACACGCACTCAATCGGGCAGATGGAATGAGGTAATGGATTGGCGACATTTTATTTCGAGTCGACCAACGCGTTCAAAACAATATCGTTGCGGGCGACGTGTTTGGCGCTCAGTGAGTTTTAGCCGTTGAAGGACATTTTTCTGCCAGATGCCGATCTGCTTGAGCATCTGTGCAGCGCGCCGAATCGATACCATCCATGAGACCACAAGATTAGATCGAGAAAGCGCAAATGTCGCCGCCGTACTGAAGCGGCTTCGGTATGGATTGCGGAAAATGTTCCATGTCTGAGCCGCTTGAACTTCGAACAGCGCTTGATTTGACTGCCGATTCAATCTCCTTTGGCGACAACATCGAATGTACCGCGACAAGGCAGAGTGTTTTTCATTCGAGATCCTGAATATGTTCTTGACAAGTGAAAACAATATCCTGTAAACAATGACCCAAGAATTTGCGCCTCCATCGGCAGCAGGATGTCGAGACGTATTGCCATGTTGGAATGTCAACGTGTTCACAACGATGGAACATCGAGGAAACCCAGAAGGCTGATCGAGTATGACACAGTTAATAGACAACCGAGGTCTTGCGATGACAGTTGCAAGTCAGACCGTCGTGGATAATTTCGAGTCCGCGCTTTCCCAGATGCTCACCTATTCGGGTGACTCGGTCGGGACGATTGATAAAGCCATTGCCGAAGATCCAGAGTTTGTGATGGGACACTGTCTGCGCGCACATGCCGGCGGTGTAATGGTGGATGCCGCATTCTGTGATCAGGTGCGGGAATCTGTAGCGCATGCTGAGGCGCTGGCTGGCAAAGCCAATGATCGCGAGCGAAAACATATTGCGGCAGCACGCAAATGGCTGGATGGAAATTTCAACCAGGCGGCCGAGTTGCTGGAGTCCGTGCTGGTGGACTACCCGAGAGATACTCTGGCTTTGCTGATCGCACATCTCGGTGATTTTTACCGCGGTGATGCGCACAATCTTCGCGATCGCGTAGCCCGGGTATTGCCCCAGTACTCCGAAGATGACGCTGAGTATGGCTACGTGCTCGGAATGTACGCATTTGGATTGGAAGAATGCAATGAATACTCGATCGCCGAAGAAACCGGCAGGAAGGCGGTTGAGATGAACGCCGCTGATGTCTGGGCGACTCACGCGGTGGCGCATGTCATGGAGATGCAAGGACGACAGGATGATGGCATTAATTGGTATGAATCCCGTGTGAGCGATTGGTCTTCCGACAGTGGGTTTGCAGTTCACAACTGGTGGCATCTTGCTCTTTTCTATCTTGACCTTTACCGAACTGACAAGGTATTGGAGATATACGACAACACAATCTTTGACGGTATTGTCGCATTGGAGATGCTGGATGCAAGTGCATTGCTCTGGCGATTGCATCTGATGGGGATCGACACCGGAAACCGCTGGCAGGTATTGAGTGACAAGTGGGCTGAGACGATAGAAAAAGCCGGATACTACTGTTTCAATGATGTGCATGCGATACTGGCTTTCGTTGGAAGCGGCAGGCTTGACTTGGCCGACAGGATGGTCAGTCAGCTCAGATGCAGTGCATCGAATACAAATGACTCGGGCGGCATGATCCGAAATGTTGGATTGCCGATTGGCGAGGCCATAGTGGCATTCGGCAAGGGTGACTATGGGGTTTGCACCGATCTGCTTTGCAAGATCCGCTATATCGCCAATCAGTTCGGCGGCAGTCACGCCCAACGGGACTTTATCCCGCAGACGCTGATAGAATCCGCGGCTCGCGCCGGTCGGTTGAATCAAGCGCGATCGCTGCTTTCAGAGCGGGCTGCGAGAAAGCCGACAAGTCCGCACATCTGGCAAAAGACAGCGAGTGTATTGGAACAGTTGCAATGTGTTGATGAGGCACAACGTGCGAGACGAAGAGCGGAGTCATTGCTTGCCTCTTCGAGGATGTCGGCAGATTGAGTGAAAACTGACTTGACCTGATCACTGACCGGTGCTTGTGTCCCAATAAAAAGCCCTGCGCAGAGGCAGGGCTTTTTCCGATCGACTGAGCGGTTGGATTACATCATGCCGCCCATGTCCGGTGGTCCTGCCGGCATGGCAGGTTTCTCTTCTGGAATTTCCGCCACCATAGCTTCCGTCGTAATCATCAATCCTGCGATTGACGCAGCATTCTGAAGTGCTGTACGGGCTACCTTGGTCGGATCCAGAATTCCCAGATCAATCATGTCACCGTAGTCACCGGTTGCGGCGTCGTAACCGTAGTTACCTTCACCTTCCTTGACATTGTTCAACACAACTGAACTGTCTTCACCGGCATTGGCGACAATCTGTCGCAACGGCTCTTCCAATGCACGCTGAACAATTCTGATTCCAACGTTCTGATCATCGTTTGCACCGTCAACACCGGCAACGGCATCGATCGCTCGCACCATCGCCACACCGCCGCCAGGAACAACACCTTCCTCGACTGCGGCACGGGTGGCGTGCAACGCATCTTCGACTCTGGCTTTCTTTTCCTTCATCTCGACTTCCGTTGCCGCACCAACCTTGATCACTGCGACACCACCGGCGAGCTTGGCAACACGCTCTTGCATCTTCTCACGGTCGTAGTCAGAAGTCGCTTCCTCAATCTGGGCGCGAATCTGATTGACACGGGCGTTGATGTCCTCGGTTTTACCGGCACCGTCGATGATGGTGGTGTTTTCCTTGGTGATCTGAACTTTCTTGGCGGAACCAAGATCGTCGATCTTGGCATTCTCAAGACTCATGCCCACCTCTTCGGAAATTACCTGACCGGCAGTCAGAATTGCGATATCCTGAAGCATTGCCTTTCTTCGGTCACCGAAACCAGGGGCTTTCACACCACAGACCTTGACGATTCCGCGGATGTTGTTCACAACCAGAGTCGCCAGTGCTTCACCCTCGATATCCTCGGCGAGAACCAGCAACGGACGTCCGGATTTGGCAACCGCTTCCAGCAGGCCGAGCAGATCACGGATGTTGGAAATCTTCTTGTCATGGACCAGAATCAGCGGGTTGTCGAGCTCGACTGACATGCTGTCCTGATTGTTGATGAAGTAAGGGGAAAGATATCCGCGATCAAACTGCATACCTTCAACAGTGTCCAGTTCGTTCTCAAGTGTGGAACCCTCCTCGACTGTGATCACGCCTTCCTTGCCTACGGTTTCCATTGCTTCAGCAATAATCGCACCGACTTTTTCGTCAGCATTTGCCGAAACGGTACCAACCTGGGCAATTTCCTTGTAATCGGAACAAGGCTTCGACACGTCCAGCAGGCTCTCAACAGCCTTGCTGACAGCTTTGTCAGTGCCCCGTTTCAAGTCCATGGGATTCATGCCGGCGGCAACCGCTTTCAGTCCTTCGCGAAGCATCGCCTGCGCAAGTACTGTTGCGGTGGTGGTTCCGTCGCCCGCCACATCTGAAGTCTTTGAAGCGACTTCTTTCAGCATCTGGGCTCCCATGTTTTCGAATTTGTCTTTCAGTTCAATTTCCTTAGCGACTGATACACCATCCTTGGTGACTGTCGGCGCACCGAAAGACTTCTCCAATACGACATTACGGCCCTTCGGACCCAATGTGACTTTTACAGCATCGGCGAGTACATTTACACCGGCAATCTTGCGATTGCGTGCACTTTCGCCGAACTTGACTTCTTTAGCAGCCATAATTTGCTTTTCTCCAAATTTAATCGTTGCAGATAAATGATTTACTCGATTACCGCCATGATGTCGTCTTCACGCATCATGAGGACTTCCTCGCCGTCCTGTCTGAACTCGGTACCGGCATACTTGCCGAATAGCACCTTGTCGCCGACTTTGACGTCGAGAGGACGAACACCACCGTCATCCTGAATCTTGCCATTACCAACGGCAAGGACTTCACCCTGCATCGGCTTTTCAGCCGCAGTATCGGGAATCACGATACCGCCAGGGCTTTTACGCTCGTCTTCGACCCTGCGAACGACTACACGATCATGAAGTGGACGAATTTTCACTTACAACCTCCAAGTTTCAGATTGAATAGTTTTAGGTTTGAATTTCCAATGCTGAATGTTCAGCAAGCAATTCAAATTAATCCGGAACACAAAACGAAAATGATTCAACCAGTGAACCGGTTGAACCAACCATTCGGCAGTGAATTCCGACAAAAAATCGAGGTTTGTTAGCACTCACCTCGATTGAGTGCTAACAAATTATAGGGATTAAATGATCAATGTCAATATTTATCGTGAAAAAATTGCGCTGAGATCGAAGTCGGGCTCAGCCGGGATTGCGTTCAAGCGAGAAATGGATCGAATTGTGGCTGCTGCCGGTTACGGGACATTGGTCGTGCATACTCAAATCTGTTATGTGCTGCAGCTTTAAGTAAACCCATAAACCGTGCGAAATTGTGCATCCTATTATAATATGCACCTCTCCGGTTGGGGTGGGTAGGAGCATCAATGAGCAGCATACTAATTCTGTATTACAGCCGCGATGGCAGTGTTGCAAATCTCGCGAAAATGATTGCCCGCGGCGTCAACAAGGTCAGTGGATGCGAATCAAAACTAAGGTGCGTACCACCGGTCTCGACGACCATCGAAGCGGTTGACGACGAAATCCCATCACATGGCCACCCGTATGTGACGCTGGAGGATCTTGAGGGCTGTGACGGCCTTGCGCTTGGCAGTCCCACCCGGTTCGGCAATATGGCGGCACCGCTGAAGTACTTCCTTGATTCCACCAGTTCGCTGTGGCTGTCAGGTGAACTCGCCGGAAAACCAGCCTGTGTCTTTACCTCAACGTCTTCCATGCACGGTGGACAGGAGTCCACACTGATCTCGATGATGACACCGCTATTGCATCATGGCATGATCATGATTGGGATTCCGTATACTGAACCGGAATTGTCCGATACCGCCACCGGCGGAACGCCGTATGGCGCTTCTCATGTTGCTGGCTTTACCGGCAACTCAACTCTCAGCAAGGATGAGGAAAGGTTGTGCATGGCGCTGGGCGAACGATTGGCGAGAATAGCAACCAAACTCCGGTAAAATCAGTACTGGGCCAGTTCAGCATCAAATACAAGCCACGTTGCATACGGTGTTCCGCATCCTTTCAAACTGCTTGCTCTGTCATCCATGAATTCATTCGATCATTTCGAATTGTGTCGTAACCGTAACAATCATGCCCTCAAATACTGCTGAAACAGTCGTAGTCGGGATGTCCGGCGGTGTTGACTCGTCCGTATCCGCCGCGTTATTGCTGGAACAGGGGTACAACGTTATCGGACTGTTCATGAAAAACTGGGAGGAGGATGACGATGATGAGTGCGGCGCGACAGAGGACTTGGCGGATGCCCAGGCTGTCTGTGATGTTTTGGATATACCCCTGAAGACAGTCAACTTCTCATATGAGTATTGGGAGCGCGTGTTTACCGGATTCCTGAGAGATCTTCAACGCGGAAAAACACCGAATCCAGATATCATCTGCAATGTTGAGATCAAGTTTCGCGAATTTCCTCAATGGGCGATGAGGCTCGGTGCCGATTACGTCGCTACCGGTCACTATGCGCGAATTGTGCGCGAGAACGGCACCTTGAATCTTCTCAAGGGAGTCGACAGGGACAAAGACCAAACCTACTTTCTTTATGGATTGAAGTCGGACGCACTCCACAATGCGATGTTTCCGATCGGTTTGATGACCAAGGACCAGGTGCGATCAAAGGCGCGAAAGCTGGGTCTTGAAGTTCATGACAAAAAGGGAAGTACCGGCATCTGCTTTATCGGACGGAGAAATTTCAAGTCGTTTGTCAGCCGCTACCTGGAATCGACCGAAGGCCCGATCATCGATTCACAAGGTACAGTGCTCGGAAAACATGACGGTGCCTTTTTATACACCATCGGTCAGCGCACCGGACTTGGGGTCGGCGGGCCGGGTGAGGCCTGGTACGTAGCAGACAAGGATATTGCAGGCAACAAGGTGGTGGCGGTACAGGGTCACGATCACCCTCTCCTATACAGTCGGCAAGCCACTATATCCAAACCCGCATGGATCTCGATACAGCACAGTTTGCCTCATGCGGCACAGGCAAAGGTGCGCTATCGGAGCGAAGAGCAAAACTGTCTTGTCTGTCATTCACAGGATCAGGGCTATTTTGTGGAATTTGAGCAACCCGTTCGCGCAGTCACACCCGGGCAATCCATTGTCTTCTACGACGATGAGATCTGTCTGGGCGGTGCGATAATCGAAGCCACGCAAACCTGACATGCTTACCGTCGGAATCACTGGAGGAATCGGCAGTGGAAAGTCTGCTGCCGCAGACAGGTTCGCCGAACTTGGCGTTCCTGTCATCGACGCCGATGTGATTGCACGGCAAATTGTGGAGCCTGGTCGACCCGCATGCAGCAAAGTGATCGAAACTTTCGGCGCTGAATTCGCTGCCGCCGACGGCGGACTGGATCGCGGCAAGCTGAGAAAACTGGTGTTTTCCGACTCCGGAAAGATAACCCGGCTTGAAGACATCCTGCACCCGGAGATTCACGCAGAAATCTTGCGCCGGCTGTCTGATCTGTCAGCGCCGTACGCCGTAGTTGTGATTCCGCTGCTGGCAGAAAGCAAACGCAGTTATCCGCTTGATCGGGTCTTGGTCATTGATGCACCATCGCAGCTGCAGATCAGCCGGGTGTCCGATCGCGACGGTGAGACTGCGCAGGAAGTCGAAAAAATCATCAGTCTGCAAGCGACGCGAAAGGATCGGTTGAGAGTCGCGGATGATGTCATCTCAAACACCGGCACCAGGCAATCGCTCACAAGTGCAGTGGATGAGTTGCACAGCAAGTATCTGGCGATCGCCGAAGATATGGGATGCTGACTGATGTCCGACCGCAAGGAAGTCAGGTCCGATCACAGCTCGATTGCCGATACAGGTTGGTTTCATGAAGAATGCGGGCAGGAACTCGGCGAACGATTGCAGTTCCTCCCGAACAAGCCGCAACGGATCGTCGATGTCGGGTGTCGTGTCGGACCGCTGAGTCGGTCGCTGCGCTCGAATTTTCCTGATGCGTCGGTCATTTCAGGCGATGCCCTGACGCGGTCAGGCCCTGAAACAGAACAGGGGAAGGTCGCAGACTGTTGCCCGGACAGTTTATCTGAACTGGAACGGATGTCACTTGAGGACGGCTCTGCAGGACTGATCGTGTCCAATCTTTCGGCCTCATATTGCGATCCGAAGGCATTTTTTGCAGAATGCTATCGGATACTGCGCGCGGACGGCGCACTTTTGTTTTCGATGTTCGCGGCTGGATCGTTGGAGGAGTTCCGCCTCGCCTGCCGCCATTCAGGTATCGCGCTCATTGATGGGAGGTTTCCCGAAATGCGCGACATCGGTGATCTGCTACTGGCCGGCGGCTTCGCAAATCCGGTTGTTGACACTGACTGCAGGCGTGTGCGTTATCCCGACATTCAATCCCTCATCCAAGTTCTCGATCAGTCTGGAGCATTCGCTGCGATGGTGGGCGATCACCGACCGCTATCGAAAAAAAGCGTACAATCTGAACTATCCGAACAGTTTCATGATCTGGATGGCAACGACAATTTCATGCTGACCGTAGACGTCATTTATGGAGTTGCGTGGAAAAATGAGTCCGGCGGCAGTACTGCCCATGTGCATTTTCATCCGGTGCAGGCATAGCTGTTCAGGCGATATCTGATCGATTGGTGAGTTTCCATGAATCTGATGACATCTCAGGAGTATTGCGAGTCGTTGGACAGTTACAGTCCGAATGTTTATGTTCGCGGCTCAAAAGTGGATAGTGTGGCAAGCCATCCGATGCTTGCGCCCGGAGTGAACGCCATCGCGATGACCTATGACTTCGCCAGGATGTCCGAACACCGGGACTACGCTCTCGCTGAACAGCACACCTCAGGTCGGACCGTCAATCGATTTGTGCATATCAATCGCGATGCAGACGATCTTCTTTGCAAGCTGGAATATGTCCGTGCGGTTTGTCAGCTGACCGGATGTGCGATGCGATATCTGTCCATGGATGGTCTGAACGCCTTGTTTCAGGCCACCTATCAGATGGATGCGGAATACGGCACCGAATATAGCACCCGTCTTATCGAGCAGATGCATCGTATCCAGCAAGAGGATCTGACAGTCGGCATCGCGATGACTGATGCGAAAGGCGACCGCTCGCTGCGACCGAGCGAACAGCCCAAGCCTGACAGTCATCTGCACATTGTGAATCGAAGACCCGATGGTATCGAGATCTCTGGTGTAAAGGCGATTGTCACCGCCGCACCTTATGTGCATGAGCTGTTTGTGTTGCCCGGTCGGAACATGTCCCGCGAGGATAAGGACTTCGCGGTCGCGTGTCAGGTACCGATTGACGCGAAAGGACTTACGATCATAGCTCGGCCTGCGGGGCGTCCCGGCGATCCCACGGCCGAATTCAGCAGCAGATTCGGACAGTCAACCGGGGTGTGTATTTTCGAGAACGTCTTCGTACCCTATGACCGGGTCTATATGTGCGGCGAATGGGAGCACGCCGAGTATCTGACCAAGACGTACGCCAACCATCATCGCCATACCTGTATTGGTGCCAGAGCCGGTTTTGGCGACCTTTTGATCGGGGCGTCCGGGATGATGATCGAGACCAACGGTCTTGATGCCAATGCTGAGCCGCATCTGAAAGACTCGATGGTGGAGTTGATCAAGACCGTCGAGAGTTTCTATGCATGCGGTGTTTCGGCGTCGGTGTATTGCACTACGACAGCGGCGGGCAACTGCGAGCCGGATGCGGTTTATTCGAACATCGGCAAGCTGATGCTGGCGAACTCAATCTATGACATGCATCGAATCGCCAACACTGTTTCGGGCGGCCTGATCGTGACACTTCCGCACCCAGACGATGACCACAATCCTGATACGATGCACAAACTGGACACACTGATGTCGGCGAGTCCCGATATTCCACCGCATCGCCGTGCGACTGTCGCCCGACTGATCGAGGATCTGACAGCCTCCCATTCCGGAGCCTGGTATTCGGTAATCAGCGTACATGGCGGAGGGTCACCAGAAGCGATGAAACGGGAAATTTACAGGAAATACCCGGTCGCAGCCAAGGCGGAGTTCGTTCAGCGCCTCATTGAGCGCGGTGTTCATGAAAGTTCCGGGAATACCGCGAAGCAGCCCGGTCAATGTTGCGATACCGGTTGCGAGCCTCCGGAAAAATCCACCATCCCAACGCGTGAGAAACGTCGATTACTTCGGTGAACTCAGCGAGAGTCGCCGCGATTCAGCATTGCCGTCAATCCGGTACGCAAATCTTCGCCAAGAAGTTCTGAGATCATCCGATCGCCAAGTCCTGCGGCTGTCGCATTCTCAAAGAGTTTCAGTGCCGAATCGCTCATTGATGATTCCAGTCCTGCCTGTCGGATCACCTGCTCAATGTATCTTGAATCTTTCAGCGCGTTTTGCACACTGAAGACATAGCCCCCGTAGTCATGATCATTGACGATCTGTCCGATTATCCTGTCCAGAGCAACCGAATTTCCTGATCCTCGGCAGATGATTCGGTAAAACTTCTCCCAGTCGATTCCCAACACATCCGCGGCATGGAAGGTTTCGATGATGGAGCGTACCATGCCCAAAACGAGGTAATTGCTGATCAGTTTGGCTTGTCCACCGGACCCGATGGGGCCGAAGTGCAAAATCGATGAACAGAAATTGTTGAGGATCGGTTCGACCCTGTCGAGTACCTCGTCGTCAGCACCGACAAATGCACCGAGCTCACCTGCATCGGACTGGGCTTTTCCGCCAGCGAGCGGCGCCTCGGCGAACAGCACTGATCTTTCCGTCAGTCGTTGCGCCAACTCCAATGTCGCGCCAACTGATGACGTCCCGGTATCCAGTACCAGATGCTGGTCATTCAGGACCGCCCATATCTCGGTGATGGTGTTGCTCACATCGTCTGAGGTTGGCAGACAGAGAATTACGATATCGCTGACTTCGACAGCCTCTGACTTTGACTTGCATAACCGGGCTCCCAATTGAACCAGTCGATCCACATTGTCTTTGCTTCGATGCACCGTTACGAACACCTGATGACCGCCTTTGAGCAGGTTCGATGCAATCCCAAACCCGATGGCACCGAGTCCAATCACCGTAATCCGTTCACTCATCACTGCCTGCTAAACACAAAGTTCCTGTTATGAGCTGTCAGATTGTCCAACCGCCATCGACAACAAAGAACTGACCGGTTGCGACTTTCGACTCATCCGATGCAAGATAAACGATGATCGGAGCAATGTCCTCCGGTTGCGACATCTTTCCTGTAGGTTGGCGGGTGAGTATTTCCTGGTAGGCTTGCTCATAATCGCCGCGAGCTTTCAGCCGCTCTGTGAGTGAGGGAGTCAGAACGGTCCCGGGGCATACGGCGTTGCATCGGATTCCCTGCTTGATATAGTCGCGGGCGATAGCCTTGGTCAGGCCAAGCACCGCGCCTTTGGTTGCGCCATATACACAGCGACTGGCGGCACCGGTGATCGCAGAAACAACACTTGCCATATTGATGATCGAACCGCCGCCGTTCTCGATCATCGCCGGAAGAAACGTCTCGATCACTCTGGCATGACTTCGGACATTGATAGAAAGTGACTTTTCCCAGATGTCATCATCAGCGTCTTCTAGTGTGCCGTGATGGACATATCCGGCACAGTTGAATACTACGTCAGGTGTCGGCACTGTCTGTGGTAAGCGGGCAATCGCTGAGCTGTCGGTCACATCCAGCTGAAGGCAGTGAATGTTGTCACTTTCCTTTTCCAGACTGGTCAATGAAGGTGCATCGACATCCGACGCGAATACGGTAGCGCCCTCATTGGCCATGGCAATCGCGCTGGCCCTGCCAATACCCATTCCAGCAGCAGTCATAAACACGATCTTGTTTTCCAATCTGTCCATAATATTCGCTCTGTGAACAATAAAATCAGTGATGTACGACTCTCACATACCTCTGCGGTCCGCCACGTATTTGTTCGTTGTTGACCGCACCGTGAACACGAGTGATGAACTCATCAAACAGCGGAACAGTAAAGTCGGTAAATCCGTAACTTGGGCTGTAGATCAGTCCGCTGCTGATCAATGCCTCTGTAGTGGAACTGACCTGTTGTGAAGTTTTCCCCAGAATTTTTTCTGCTAATCCGGTCCGATACGGTCTGTTCTCGCATTGAGCCATTGCATGCAGATAATTTTTTTGTGTATCCGAAGTCCGCGCGTAACGAGACCTGAAAGAATTTTGATCCAGTCGGTGCGCGGCAAGAATACTTGAGTCTTTGACATCGGAAAGGGTGATAACAGGTCCCTGAGCTGTATTCCATACTTGGTATCCCCACTCCTGAAGAAAATACGGATAACCTTGGGTTTGACTGAACACGTCGTCTATAGCGTTGTTTTCAAATTCAACGTCTTCACGTTGGGCTGGAACGACGAGTGCGCGCCTTGCGTCGACAGAACTGAGTGGTCCAACTTCTGGATACTGAAACAGTCGTTCTGCGTAAGTTCCTGCATTGCCAGCGAGTTTAATCAGAGAAGGCAGTCCCGCGCCGATCACCAATATGGGCAGGTTCTTTTGATTTGTGCGATGCATGGCCATAACGAGCGCTTCGAACTCGTTCGAAGGAAGACTTTGAACTTCATCGATAAGAATTACGATTGACACGTTTCGACACTTAGCCGCTTCACCAACTGCCAAAAACAGTTCAGCGAGATCCCGGGCTAATACGCCGCTGTCCGCGGTACCTCGTTGTGGATCAATATCCAAGGATATCTCAACACCTTCCACTCTTACCTTGATTGTCTCAACAAAACTCTTAAGCACCCGTAGGCCCGATTTAACGTACCCATTGACTCTACCGGTGTTGTCCAGTATCAGTAAAACCGAGCGTAATGCGGGAACAATCGACTTGAGAAAAGGCTCTGTGTTGCTCACCTCAATATATTCGGTAATCGCGTTTTCGCTTTCTGCAATCTCCTGAATTTCATTCAGCAGGACATTTTTTCCCGACCCCGCGCAAACCGACAAATATGAAACTGCGCGATGAGCGCATGGAGTTGCTGCGCTTTACGGCGACCCGCGCATCATTGAGCATAGAATCGCGTCCGGCGAGTTCTGGCGTGTCGTGCCTGCACCTGGCATATAAGGATTGATTGATGGGTCCATATAACTGCTTACGTGAGGTCTGTATTGAAATTAGGAATGTTTTCATTAGGTACTCTGCTTATAACCGATCAGCTTCCGCAAAAATGTGCTCGCGATGTTCCGGGTCTGGGTGCATGGCTTTGTGTCTTTTGCGCTTGATGTCACTGGACCGCGACTAGCGAAAATCTTATGTTGATGTTCATTTATCGTGCAATTATTCACTTTTTATTTTTTTGACCTGAAATGAACAGAATGTACTCTACTGCTCTGATTCTTGAGATTTCATATTTCTTGTGCTCAGCAAAGTAATCCTGTATTTTTTTAACTGACGGCAAATCCAAATGTGAATGACAAAACTCAAAGTAGCATAAATAATCTTTTTTCTGTTTCTTTTTACTACTGGAAATATTTGTTTCGAAACTTCTAGCAACATTGCTGTCCCAAATCGGAAATACTTTGGGATTGATGAAATGCAATGCCTTGCTAAGGCCAATCCAAGAATCGTTAATTGGTGAATGCTCGAATCCGGCTGCGAAATGTTTCGCTTCTTCACATGAGATTCTGAAAGCATCCAAAATAGTTTGGTCTTTTTTATGCTGCGCAATTTGTGCTTCCTTCAATTCACAAGACTTCAGGACTGTTGGCATCCAACTATAAGCTATGTGCGCAATGGCCAGAATCGCATCATCTTCAGTTTCAGTATTAGATTTGGTTTGTTCATAAAGAACTTTGCAACTTCTCAATAGATATGGATACGAGCGTATATAGTAGTTTTCAGGGTCATGAATACTGGATTTGATGTCTGTCAAATCATTTTCAAGTATTGCTTTCGCTGACTCTTGGTCCATAGTTGAAGAATCCTCCGTGAACAAATTAGATGATATGGAAACCTCTCACCTTGGCAGTTAGAATAAGGTTGAACCAACCAACTAACACAAAGTGAGAGGTTAACAATGCAGACTACATACGATAACACAACCATTGGGTTGGATTTGGCCAAGAACGTGTTTTACTTGTCGGAGATGAACCGCAACATGAAATTGATCCGTCAGGCCAAGCTTAAGCGCAACCAGGTGTTGGGGTATTTTGCCAGATTAGATGCAGCCAAGGTCCGCTGTGTGGCGATGGAGGCTTGTGGTGGGGCACATGACTGGGGTCGCAAGTTTCAGGAGTTGGGACTACCGGTTCGGTTGTTGCCGACAAGGTGGGTGAAGACTTATGTGCTCAACAACAAAAAGGAAGCCAATGTAGGTAACGGTCTCAAAATCCCCAGAAGTAGCGGTTGAAATTCCCCACTTCGGGGTGAATCGGTGAAACACCCGGCAAGTCGCTCAAACACGCTGAGCTTGTGCTCGGTTTCCCGAAGCAGCAAGCCTCCGGCATCTGAGGTGAGCCGTCCGCCATCGAAACGGGCGGAAACCTGGCGGTTGAACAAGCGGTCAAATTCGATGCTGGCTGTGGCACACTGTGTAGTCATGGGCTTTGCGTCTCTTGATGTGTTAACTGCTTGTATTTATTAGCAATTTATCACAATACAAAGCCCATTTCAGTTTTTTGGTGAGTTTTCCGGGCTAGATGCCGTTGCAAAAATGCAACATTTCCCAAAAATTCAATTTTTTCCTGATTTCTTTTAAATTTGAAGATATTTGTTCGAAATTGACCAATATGATGCAAAAAAACTCATTAAAACAAACAGATAAATAATATATTCCATGCATGCAAGTAATATGCAGGTAATATAAATTAAGTATTGAGAATGTATATGAATTTTTAGCATATGACGACCCTAAAATGTTGAAACACAAAACATAAATAGTCTAAGTATTCATACTGGTTAAATCGAAGTGAAGGTAGTGGCTGAAACAGGAAAAACCTTCAGTCTCAAAGGAAGGAGTTAGAATATTGGGTCAAAAAAGAACATTCTCAGGAGTATTAATGGTACTGATTTTTTCAGTGCCCTTTTTTGTCATTGCGCACATGACATACGCGGATACTTCTGGCCAAACGGACGTCGAAGTGTCAATTAGTGATCCTAACGAGCACATTCGAACGTCCGGTTATCTTTACGTAACTGAACAGAAAAACAACGCACTTCATTGGGTGAAGCTTGACGTTGGTGCTGATGCCGATGGAAAGATCCAGGTTGATCTGGTGGAAACCCAGGAGTTTACAACTTTAGCAGAAAACAAATTGACTGTAGATCAACCCGGTCAAAATGTTGACGGTGATTTTCAGATTCTTGGTGGTGGAAGTAGGACTAGGTTGACAATAAAAAATGGCGTAATTACAGGTCCATCAGGTAAAACGAATTCAAACGCGGTCGGAATTGTAATCGCAGATGACACACGGATTGAAGGGCCAGAGCAATTTGAGATTCGATTCACCAAGACTGGGGGAAATATCAAATTCCCAAATGATGCTCAGGAACTTCGGCTTAAAGTTTGGATCACCGACAATAGCGACACTTTGGCTCTGACAGTCGACACCGAACCAAATACAACGTCCATAGAAAAGTCCACCCGTGTGGCTGAAGGAACTTTGGCGAAGTTCCGATTTTCGCTTGAGCGTCCGCTTGAGGAAGGTGAGTATGCCCAAGCCAGGATTTTCACAGACATCAGGGCGCCTATAGATTTCTTACAGACAAATCAAACCGTAGCAAGTAACGACGACTTTTCCGCGTTTTCAGATGAAAATTCTAAGTTGATCACTTGGAAGGAAGGGCAGCAGCACCGAGACATTTCAATTCCGACAACGAGTGACAATATCGATGAACTAGACGAAGTTTTTGCATTGGTTGTTTCTCATGGCGGGTCCAGTGGGGTGGATGTTAGCAAAATTTCCCCTTACTCCCCTACGCGGCCATCGGTACTTGTAACTATCCAAGATGACGACCCACATCCTGAAATTTCGGTTACGTCCCCGATCGTACCAGAAGGCGACAGTGGAATTAGCACAATGTCCTTCAATATCAAACTTGATCGCCCGAGCGAGAAAGGAGTCACGGTCAATTACCGTTTATTTGAACGTTCAGGCGATGCTACAAGCAAAAAAACCGCCGATGAAAACAAAGAAGCAGGCAAAAAAGCCAACACAACTCATGACTACATTGGGGTCGAAGATGGCAAGTTTACTTTTGCACCAGGTGAAATCGAAAAAACTGTAAAGATCACGATTGAAGGCGATCCTACCGAAGAACAGAACGAACGCATAGTTTTACGTCTAGAGAACCCAGAAAACGCCACCTTTGTAGGTGGTGGAGCAAATCTAGATGGTGTTGGTACTATCGTGAATGATGATACGCCCCTGACAATAACCTTGCGTGCTCCGGGTTCAGCTACAAAGGAGGGTGAAGTAGCCACGTTTCGCATCGAGCTCGATCGAGCTTGGTCAGAGGATATTGCGTTTCAATGGTGGACCGTCGGCCCAACTTATGGTAATAGCAAAAAAAACGCAACAATAGAACTAGACTTCTCTATGGTCGTGGACGGGTTTACGTGTGACGCTACATGCGAGGGTGTTATCAAGCAAGGGGAAACGGTTAAAACATTGCTCGTGGAAATTAAGAGCGATAAATTAGACGAAAAGATCGAGGAATATATTGTCGTGCTGGGACTTTTAGGGCCACCCGGGAAGTTCGTGCTTAAAGGAGACGGACCTTTTGCAAGTGCCGTCAAAGCTATAGGAACGATACTTGACGGAACCGCGGTATCAGTACTTAATGCCGAAGTGGTCACTGAGGGTGCTGATGCTGTTTTTCCAATCGAGCTAACCGAACCTCTTGCCAAAGATGTCGAGATTACCTTGGGTACCGAAGATGGAAGCGCTACTGACGGGCTTCCAACTGGAAGCGGTGAAGGCCACGACTATAAAGTAAAGACAGATGAAAAAGTAATAATCTCAGCAGGCAAATCTCGTAAGGAAGTGCGGGTGGAGACTTTGCAGGATTATATCGATGAAGGTCGAGAAGAGTTCTATCTGAAGATTAAGTCCGCAGTTGAAGTCGATCAAAAAGGAAAAAAATCCACTACAAATATTGAAATTGATCAGACTCGTGGAAAGGCCACTATTCGAGACGATGATGCTCGCCCTCGCATGAATATTGCCGACGCGCCAACTATTACTGAAGGCGGCACCGCCGTCTTTACAGTTTCTTTGTCCGAAGAGTCAGACCGGCCAGTATCCGTACGCTGGCAAACTGCTGATGGAAACGGTCAGAACCCGGCACAAGCTGAAGATCGAGACTACAAATTTTTTGTACAGCAAACACTGACAATTCCGGCGGGAGAACTTAGCGCCGAGATCCAGGTTCCTACCTACGATGATGTTGTTCCGGAGAGTTCCGAAACCTTCAGAGTGCTGCTTTCCCATGCGCCTAATGCGGCCCTCATCGATGGCGAAGGTATCGGAACTATTGAAGATGATGATATGCCGACAGTGTATATCAACAAGATTTCGAGCTTTGAACTTCTTGATGGTGGTGTAGACAAAAACAAAAGAGTAGAACTGGACGGTGGTCGTATTCCTGAATCTTGGGATGGTATGGGTGGTCTGCCTCTGGCGGTGTACTTCGATATCAAATTATCCGCACCGGCCCCATATGACGTCAAAGTCAAAGCTAGGATACTTAATGGTAATGATTTTGGGCGTTGGCCAGCCAGTCCTAGAAGCGGTGGTGGACAGGGGGAGTATGATAAATCAAAGGCGGAAGGGGAAATAACCATTGAATCTGGCAAAACACGACCAGAATCTGAAGTCAGCGTTCTAGTTTATGACGATACAAAGATCGAAAATGATGAGGTATTTCGCCTGCAACTATATAAAGCTACTAATGCAAAAATTGACGCTGCTAGAGATACTGGGATGGTTACTATCCTAGACGACGATGGCATCAGATATTTGATATCACCCGGTCAGCCCAACACTGTCAAGGAGGGCAAGAAAATCAAAATCAGATTCGAACGCCGTCCGAAAAATATCGATCACATACTTGGAGGTTGGGCCGAGCGCTATCGAACACCGTTATTACGACATCATTTTCGTGTTTGCCTGATTGGTGGTATAGAAAGCTATGAAAACTATAAAGAGAAGCCAGAAGACGGTCGAGCAAACATAGGTGGCGGAGAAATCAAAAAAGACGATGATGTATATCTTGCCAAATCTACACCCACCGGCGAAGGCAACCATTGCCGAGTGAAATCAGACGCAGGCCTTGGAAGTTATGTTTCTATTGGATTTAATAAATCTGCATCTCCCTGGGAGCACACGGTAGAGATTATCACAACGGATGATGATTTAGTAGAAGGCGACGAAAAATTTACTCTTCAGTTTGAGATTACAGACCCATACAACAGTTCTAGAACAGTACCTGAACAGTCAAGACTGTTCCGCTACGAAATTACCATTATTGACGATGATGTGCACCGAATCAAAGTTGATAATGCCAGAGCGAAAGAAGGTGATACGGTTGACTTCAAAATTTTCGTTGATCCGAAAGACCCAAAACCCAAGCCAGGCGATACGGCGACGTTTTACTACAACACAGTCGATGGTAGCGCAACAAAATTCAAAGATTACACTTCCGTAGATATTCCCCGTCAAATTACTCTGACAGCACCAGCGGATCTGTCTAATTCTTGGGGTACGATTTCTGTTCCTACCACCCAGGACAACAAATTTGAACCCGACGAAACATTCACGTTGAAGTTAAGCAAGCCTTCCAAAGGTTATGACTTTGAATTAACCAACAAAGGTAAAGCTATCGGCACAATCGAAGACAATGATATTCACGAAGTAAGCTTCGTCGATACTGTTGTAGAAGAAGGTGATAAGGCTGTGGTAACGGCACGTCTTAACCGCGCAAGTGATTATGACGTGACTGTTGACTGGTCTACAGAAGATATAGGTGACAAAGAAGCTAAAGCCGGTATAGATTATACAGGGGTAACAAAATCTACATTGACGATCAAGGCTGGGGAAACAACAGCTAAAGTTAAAGTGCTAACCACGGAAGATGATAAAGACGAGCCGGACGAAGATTTTCATGTACAGGTAATAAATGTAACACCTAGTAATGTTATTAAGGGCCCTAATGCAGCAGTAGTCGCTATTCGTGACGATGATCCGGGCAGTGTCAGCTTTGGTGATCAAGAATCCATTACGATTGAAGAAAACGAGATCTGGCGATCCAACGTACCAACTGTGTCTGGTCAACCACACGGGGACGTTAACTGGACCATATCAGGCGCAGATGCAAAGGTTTTCAGTATCAATGCAGAAACCGGTCAGTTAACTTTATCAGCACAAAATTTCGAAAGGCCGACGGACGCAGATAAGGACAACGTTTACGAAGTAGTCGTAAGAGCCGTCGATGAAGACGGCAACCAATATGTTTCAAAATCCCCCGTTGAAGTGAGCGTCACTGATGTAAACACTGTGGAGGTAAAGCTCGCTACGCCGGATCCGGTGACCGAAGGTGAGACGATAAACATTACAGTCGTGCGCAATGAAGCTGACAAGAGTATTAATGCGACACTCAAATGGCAGACCCTCGTAGACAGCGACGGTAGCAATCCAGCAGCTGAAACAGATTACGCAGCAGTGAGTGAGACGCAGGTCCTGAATTTGGCAAACGACGCGAACACAGTGGTGAGCATCGATACCACCAGTGATCAAGTTGATGAGACTGATGAGACATTTCGGTTTCGACTGTCTGACCTAAGTGACAGTGTCACCGATGATGCAGTGTTTGTTGACGATAAAGGCAAGGTGATTGCCGGGCCGATTGAAGTCGTGCTGACCATCACTGACGATGACACCCGGGGCGTGACGGTTTCGCCGACTACGCTGACGG
>JAPPIB010000056.1 GCA_028820695.1 Acidiferrobacterales bacterium
CCGGCTTCGCTGGACTGCGGTTGGCCGTCAGGAAGGTATCGAGGAAGGTATTGAGAAAGGTATCGAGGAAGGTATTGAGAAAGGTATCGAGGAAGGTATTGAGAAAGGTATCGAGCAGGGAAGGGAAGAGGTTGCCGAGCGGATGCTCAGGAAGGGGTGTACGGTCGATGACATCCGGAGCTACACCGGGCTGACAGTCCGGCAGATACGGTCCTTGCAGGGTGGTGATTAGGTGGTGGCGGTCTGACCGACGACCTGTTAGCGCTTCTGTCCCTGATCAGTCAACATCGCAGCGATTGACTTTACGCGGGGAAGCCTGGCGGTTACGGTCCATGCGGATCACGGTGTCGGATGATGCCTGCACAAGACATGGTGCTCGTCTGCGCAGCCGCGCCCGGCCACCGCTACGCGTGTCTCGGTCCTTTAAGCACTGATGCACGATATTGTTGACCGTTTACCTCACAGAACTTCGTACCCTCGTCGAGCTTGCCCTTTCAAACCAACACCCATTCTGTACGTGAGTCAATTGTTCATATTGACTTAGCGCAACAAAAGACCCGCCCTGAAGCCTCTCCGTCAAGCAACTTTCTTAGCTGATTTCACGGTTATAATTGCCCCGACACCAAGTCCTGATCAACCAACTCAGCGCGATATCATGTGTGGAATCATCGGAGCAGTTTCGCATCGCAACGTCGTACCAGTTCTTCTGGATAGTCTGCATATCCTCGAATATCGCGGCTACGATTCGTCTGGAATCGCTGTGATCAACTCTGACGGCGTCATGAGCCGGGAGCGAAAAGTTGGCAAAGTCAAACAACTCGCACACAGCCTCAGCAACGGCATCGTGGTTTCGGGCACAACCGGTATCGGCCACACACGCTGGGCTACGCATGGTGAAGTCAGCGAAGCCAATGCCCATCCACTGTCGTGCCACGAAAAAATTGCTGTTGTCTGCAATGGCATAATCGAAAACCACGAAGAGCTTAGAGCGGAACACTTGAGCGAAGGTTGCGAGTACAACTCAGATACGGACACTGAAGTCATTCTGCATGAAATTCACAGATTTCAGGAGTCTGGACTCACCGTGTTGGATGCTGTCAAGAAAACCGTCGGCAGACTGGCGGGTTCCTTTGCTTTTGCAGTACTGTCGATTACGACTCCCGGGAAGATAATCGTCGCAAAGAACGGGAGTTCCTTGCTGATCGGCTTCGGCGAAAATGAGACATTTATCGCATCCGATACATTGGCACTCGCCAAAATTGCCAAGACAATGATCAATCTGGAAGACGGTGACATAGCTGAAGTTTCCTCACAAGCGGAAACAATTATTTTCGATCACTCAGGATCCTGTGTCCAAAGACCCGACGAGAAAATCCCGGTCAATGCAGGGAATATCGACCTCGGTCCTTATGCCCACCATATGCAAAAGGAGATCTTTGAGCAGTCCTCAGCAGTCGCAAGTACGCTTAAGGATAGGATTACCAGCGACAGCGTGGTGGAAACCGAATTACTGACGGGACAGGAAACTGGAATCTTGGATCGCGTTGAGGCAGTCCGGATCGTAGCCTGCGGTACGAGCTACTACGCCGGGTCAATTGCAAAACTGTGGTTCGAGTCGTTTGGCATACCATGTGAGACAGAGATAGCCAGTGAATTTCGATATCGAAAACCGGTAATCCACGACAACACTCTGTTGATCGCAATCTCCCAATCGGGAGAGACTGCGGATACGCTGGCAGCCCTCGAGTACGCCTCCGAACTCGGGTGTCGATATACACTGGCAATCTGCAACTCACCCGCCAGCAAGATAACTCGTATGGTTGATCTGGTCCTTCATACCCGCGCTGGACCTGAAATCTCAGTCGCTTCAACCAAAGCCTTTACAACACAGCTCGTTTCACTGCTGCTGTTGATGATTGTGTTGGCAAGACGCAAAGGCTTGACGGCCAATGATGAGTCCAAGATTGTTCAGGAAATTCGCGCACTGCCTTCTCGAATCGATGCGGCACTTCAGATGGATCGAAAAATCCATTCACTCGCCAAGCACTTCGTGGATAAGGAGCACACCTTGATGCTGGGTAGAGGTACGCATTACCCGATTGCTTTGGAGGGGGCGCTGAAGCTCAAGGAAATTTCATATATTCATGCGGATGCCTATCCCGCCGGCGAACTCAAACACGGTCCATTGGCACTGATTGACGCAAGCGTGCCCACGGTTGCGGTCGCGCCCAACAATCATCTGCTCATAAAACTGAAAAATAATATCCAGGAGGTCAAAACCCGCGGGGGCAGACTATTTGTTTTTTCGGATGCCGGTGACTCAATCAGCAGTGACGATCTGATCGAAGTGATTGATGTAGTCCAGTCGGGGCCTTTCACATCTCCGATTATTCACGTGATTCCCTTGCAACTGCTCGCCTACCATGTCGCTGTCATGCGCGGCGAGGATGTAGACAATCCCAGAAATCTGGCGAAGTCAGTAACTGTTGAGTAGATTGGGCCACTGTGGGTGGCAGACTCCGACATGGCACGACCACAGCGTGTCCGTTCGCATAAGCAAAACCCCGTCGGCAGGTGAATTTCATCTGCCGACGGGGTTTTATCCTTTCCTGACAACCGAAAACTGATCAGGTCAGTACCGGTTGCCGGCTATTTCACAGGCTATCCGCCTCCGGACCTGTGATGCTTGTCTTCCTCCTTGAGGTTCGATGTCTCCCTGGACAACTGGCATGCATGCCATGCCACCCAGAAGACAACGCCCGCCAATACGAGCAACCATTCGGTTCCTACGAAAGGATATATCGGACCAATCTCGGCAATTGTGCCAGCCCAGTCCGTAAATGATCCTGTCATCATTTCAATATACCTCCAAAAGTATCAGTTAGCCGCTTCTGGCAGCCGCTTCCGCGTCGATAATCGCTTGTTCATCTGCATCAATCTGTGCTTGTACGTAGGTATCAAGTCCAGCAATCTCAACAGAAGGCGGAATGCGAAGAATGCCAAATACGTTCAGAATCTTTGCGATGATGTAACCGGGGATAAATCCCAGGACACCGAACATGATGATCGCACCGATAAATTGACCAATCGGATTGATCGAGGCAAAGGTGGGATCCGGCGATGAGGGGTAACCCCAAAGCATAAATCCGGCAACCACCACACCGAAGAATCCGGCGTAACCATGAACTGCGACGGCGCCGACTGCGTCGTCAATCTTGAATCGTCGTTCCATGTAGTAATGCATCTTGTACATGAACAGTACACCGATAATGGCGATGAACATCGCTTGAATCGGATGGTAAAGGTCATTACCGGCCGAAGCCGCGATAATTCCCGCAAGACCTGACGAATAGGTCCAGAACGCATCACCCTTGGATACCCAGTATCCGGCAAGCAGACCGCCTGACAGTGACATCAGGAAGTTGAATGTGATTGCACTCAGGGTTGTCGGACCCAGGTAGATATTGGTGGCTGAGAAAAACTCACCGTCGCCGGCCTGAACATCCCAGATCGGAACATTACAGGCGACATAAAAGCCCCAGAATCCGGTATAGATCAGGAACAGCCCGATCGTTACCAGCCAGGGATTTCTCGGATGGATATCGCGTGGCGTACCATCTGGTGCGAATTTTCCGATTCTCGGACCGAGAACGAGCAGAACACCCAAGGCGAAACCTCCGGCTATTCCGTGAATCACACCTGATGCGTATGCATCATGGTATCCGAGCAATTGGACCATCCAGCCCGCTGAGTGCCAGCCCCAAGCCGCATCTATGATCCAGAATACCGATCCGATCGCTACCGCCAGAATCCAAAATGCACCTGATTGGATCCTTTCGATTACTGCACCGGAAACGATCGACGCCGCTGTCCACGAGAATAGAAGAAACGCGGCCCAGAATACACCGTTGATTCTTTCCCATCCATCTCCGCCGGCACCCATGTGGGCACCCATGAGCTGGCTCCACGGCTCGGCCCAAGGCGCAGACTCGATTCCACCTGTTATCCAGGGACCGTTTGGAAAGGCGAAATAAATCCACCATCCGAAAAAGAAAAATGTAATCGTTACCAAGGGAATCAGCATTGTGTTCTTCATCAATGTATGAATGTGGTTTTTCCGGCGGGAAGCACCGACCTCATACATACAGAACCCAACGTGAATCAGGAACATGATAACAACGGTGAGCCAATAGTAGAACTCAGTAAATATAACTACGAGTGCCGTTAATTGGTCGTCCATTTGTTAACTCCTCACTATTGTGAATCCGCAAGTGTTAATCTTGTAACGTTTGCCCAGTCAGAATAATCTGACGCGGAACTACGCTTTTTTGTTTTATTCATTTCAATTTTACCGCAAATTTACGGCTAATTTGCAATGATGTTACAAGTCCGCTGAGTCAGACAGAAGCAAGAAAGTACACATCACGCTGACCGCAGTGAGTGTCGATGACGAGGTGGGGTTGACTGGCGAAAAGAACAACCGGCTCACTCCCCTACCCAGCTGATCTGTTCGGAACTAAGTTCCAGATCCACCGCGGCCGATATCAATGCCTGGGTGTATGGGTCTTGGGGGTTGTCAAATATCTGATCCGTGCTGCCCTGCTCGACAACCAATCCTTCCCGCAGCACGATTACCGAATTTGACATCGCGCGCACGACAGCAAGGTCGTGACTGATAAACATGTAGGCCAGGGCATAGTTTTGCTGAAGACGCCGCAACAGCTCAATAATCTGTGACTGGACAGACCGGTCCAATGCCGATGTCGGCTCGTCGAGGACGATAAACTTCGGTTTCAGAATGATTGCACGCGCGATCGAGATTCTCTGTCGCTGTCCACCGGAGAACTCATGCGGATAGCGATGACGGGTGTCCGCGTCCAGCTCCACTTCGTTCATCACCTCAATCACTCTCTGCTCCCGATCGGTACCCGTCATGTGCCTCTCATGTACACGCAACCCTTCCGCAATGATTTCGGATACTGTCATCCTTGGGCTGAGACTGCCATACGGATCCTGAAACACGATCTGCATGCCGCGGCGCAACTCCCGAAGTTCCTTCGACTTTCTTCCCTGGATCTCCTCACCTTCGAACCGTATGACGCCGCGACTGCTGATCAGCCTCAGCAAAGCCAATGCGAGCGACGACTTTCCTGAACCGGATTCGCCGACCACACCGACAGTCTCGCCTTCGCGCACCGTTACACTGACATCATCAACCGCTTTGATATGACCGACAGTCCTGCGCATGACTCCCCGTCGGACCGGGAACCACACCCGCACCGACTCCGAGTCCATGATTACCGGTGCCGCAGCCTTCGGATTTTCGGATCGTCCGGAAGGTTCCGCATCAAGCAACATCCGCGTATAGGCATGCTGCGGCGACCCGAATACCTGTGCCCGGGTGCCGATCTCAACGAATTCACCGTGACGCATTACGCATATCCGGTCAGCCAGCTTGCGCACAATGTTCAGATCATGACTGATCAGCAGCATCGACATGCCCAGTTTTTGCTGAAGATCGCGCAGCAACGAAAGAATCTCTGCCTGTATGGTGACATCCAGTGCGGTCGTCGGCTCATCGGCGATCAGCAGTCCCGGTTCGTTGGCTATCGCCATAGCGATCATGACCCTTTGACGCTGGCCACCGGACAATTGATGGGGATAGGAGTTCATCCGTTCGCTGGCATTTCGGATCCGAACCAGTTCGAGCAGTTCCAACGAACGGGCAGCAGCGTCAGATTTGCTCATGCCGCGGTGGATGATCAATGTCTCACTGATCTGCTTTGAGATTGTATGAAGAGGGTTCAGGGATGTCTGAGGCTCCTGAAAGATCATCCCAATCCGATTTCCACGATACTCCTGCAGCATTTCCGGCGCTGCACCGAGCAACTCCTGACTTTCGTAGCGGATGCTGCCTGAAGGGTGATAGGCGTTCGGATAGGGCAAAAGCTGCATGATCGAAAGTGCTGTCACAGTCTTTCCTGATCCGCTTTCACCGACTATGGCCACGGTCTCACCGGGAAGTATGTCGAACGATACGTTGTTCACCGCGTCGCTCGTTTCCACAACCGTTGTGAAGGACACAGACAGGTCGCGAACTTTCAGCAGCGCAGAGTTTTCCGGCGCGTTTTTCATCGCTCTGTTTTCCTGGGGTCGAAGGCTGCCCGTACCGCATCACCGATAAACATCAGCAGGCTGAGCATCACCAAAATGATGAAAAAGCCAGTTAACCCCAGCCAGGGTGCCTGCAAATTGGCTTTGCCCTGTGCAAGCAGCTCACCCAAAGAGGCAGAACCCGGTGGCAGTCCGATTCCGAGAAAGTCCAGGGAGGTCAGAACAGTAACCGATCCTGCCAGCGTGAAGGGCATGAAGGTCATCGTCGCCACCATCGCATTCGGCAGCACATGCTGAAAAATAATTCTTGAATTCTTCGCTCCCAGTGCCCGGGCTGCCCGGACATAGTCGAAGTTTCTGGCACGAAGGAACTCCGCTCGCACCACACCGACGAAACCCATCCACGAAAACAACAGCAGCAACCCCAGCAACCACCAAAAATTAGGTTCGACAACGCTGGCCAGTATGATCAGCAGATAGAGCGTAGGGAGTCCAGACCACACTTCAATGAACCGCTGAAACAGTAAATCCAGCCAGCCGCCAAAAAATCCCTGCACTGCGCCTGCCGCCACGCCGATTATCGCAGATATGACAGTCAGCGTGAATCCGAACAGTACGGAAATCCTGAATCCGTACAGCAGTCTGGCCACAACATCCCTGGCCTGATCGTCTGTACCCAGCCAATGCTCCCGGTCCGGGGATGACGGCGCGGGCGATGGCAGATTCCAGGCCACCGTCTGATGGTCATAGCGGATCAGCGGCCAGATAATCCACCCGTCCTCTCGGATCAGTTCCTCTACGTAAGGATCCTTATAGTCCGCTTCCGCCTCAAAAATACCTCCGAACTCCGTCTCCGGGTATGACTGAAGGATCGGGAAATAGAGGTTGCTGTTGTATCGGATCAGGAGCGGCTTGTCATTGGCAATGAATTCCGAGAACAGTGAAATGCCAAACAGTACCAGAAAAACCCACATCGACCAGTAGCCGATTCGATGGGCACGGAAACTGTCAAGCCTCCGCTTGGTGAGCGGCGTGATCTGCATACCAAAGAACCGGGCCTGATTGCTGGCTGGCAGTTCGCGCATTGTGTCAGGTCTCCCTCGATTCGAAGTCAATACGCGGATCAATGAACATGTACATCAGGTCGCCTACCAGATTCATGACCAGTCCGAGCAGCGAGAAAAAGTAAAGCGTCGCAAACATGACCGGATAGTCCCGCTCAAACGCCGCCTCAAATCCCAGCAGACCCAGCCCATCGAGTGAGAAAATGATCTCAATCAGCAGCGAACCGGTGAACAGGATTGAAATGAATGCGCCGGGAAACCCGGCAATTACGATCAGCATTGCGTTGCGAAAGACGTGGCCATAAAGGACTCGGTGTTCGGTCAGTCCCTTGGCCTTGGCAGTCAGGACAAATTGCTGGCTGATCTGGTCGAGGAAAGAATTCTTTGTCAGTATCGCAAGTCCGGCGAATCCACCGATGACCATAGCGACCACAGGCAGGGTGATATGCCAGAAGTAGTCCAGTATTCGATGCGGCCACGACAGACTGTCCCAGTTATCGGACGTCAGCCCGCCAAGTGGAAACCAATCCAGATAGCTGCCGCCGGCAAAGACCACCAGCAACAGCACCGCAAACAGAAATCCCGGAATGGCGGTCCCCATGATCACCGCCACCGTGGTCCATGTATCAAAACGACTGCCGTCCCGCGTCGCCTTGAGCACACCGAGTGGAATAGAGATCAGATACACCAGAATGGTTGTCCACAAACCAAGTGAGATCGACACCGGCATCTTATCCAGAACCAGATCCGTAACCCGCTGATCCTTGAAGTAACTGCTGCCAAAGTCAAAGAAAATGTAGCTCTTCATCATCTGGACGAAGCGGATGTGCAACGGCTTGTCGAAGCCGAATTGCTTTTCGAGTTCAGCAATGAACTCTGGGTCCAGCCCCTGTGCTCCACGATATCTGCCGGTCGAGTTCTCGACCGCTATCGAGACACCCGTATTATCCATCTGCTCAATCGTCTCACCGGTTCCAGTGCGAGTCACCCGCTCGACGATGTCGCCGCCCACCCCGGTGATTTCGGCAATGATCTGCTCAACCGGGCCGCCAGGTGCGATATGAATGACGATAAAGTTGATGATCATGATCGCGAACAACGTCGGAATCATCAACAGTATGCGACGAATGATATAGGCGGTCACCGGCCATCGCCCTCTACGTCGTCAACTCCATTCGGGGCCAGCTGTCAGCTGGCTCACTGGGTATCCATTTTCTGTCTGAGCCGCGCTTGCTTGTCCGCATCGAACCACCAGCGAGAAGTCACAGCACCTTGCATGACAGGAACATCAGGTCGAGAGTACTTATCCCAATACAGCACCCGATCGAATCGGATGTGCCAATTCGGAATCACGTAATAGCCGAACAGCAAAACCCGATCCAGTGCACGAGTGCGCTGAACCAGCGACTCCCGATCGGAAGCTTCGATCACCAGTTCAATCAGTTCATCGATGACGGGGTCCATAATACCGGCATAATTGCGGGTTCCGTACTGATCGGCTGCATATGACCCCCAATAGCTTCGTTGCTCATTGCCGGGCGACAGGGACTGACCCCAACCGCTGACGATCATGTCGAAGTCCTGTTCCCGAATCCGGTTCACATACTGACTTTGGTCAACGGTACGGATATTCGCCTCAATACCGAGTCGCTCGAGATTTTTAGTGAACGGAAGCACGATTCTTTCAAACGCCTGCGATGTGAGCAGGATCTCGAACTTCATCACTTCACCAGTCTGTTCGTTGACAAGCTTCAGATCATTCACTTTCCAGCCGGCCTCAGCCAGCATCTTTCGCGCCGTCAGGAGATTCTGTCTGGAATTGCCGCTGCCATCGGTTACGGGCACGCTGAACGCTTCGGTGAAAATCTCCGCAGGCAGCTGGTCACGATATCGTTTAAGAATTTCAAGCTCCTCATCCTGAGGCAGGTCCCGGGACGCAAGGTCAGCATTGGAAAAATAGCTTGTCGTGCGCGTGTACTGCCCATAGAACAGATTCTCATTCGTCCACTCGAAGTCAAACGCATAAGCAAGTGCCTTGCGGACTGTCCTATCGGAAAAAATGCTTCTGCGTGTATTCATGACGAACGCCTGCATTCCGGTGGACATCTGATGCGGAATCTTCTCCTTGATCAGCCAACCATTGTTGACTGCCGGCGTGTCGTAGTCGGAACTCCAGGCCTTGGCCTGATTCTCGAATCGTATATCGATATCTCCCGAGTTCAGTGCCAGTCTGATTGCGGTATCGTCCCGGTAAAAGTCAGTCCGGATGGTGTCAAAATTGTAAAGCCCCTTGTTGACCGGCAAATTCCTGCCCCAGTAGTCCTCGACTCGTTCCTGAACAACATAGCGGCCGGGTTCGAATTCCTTGATTCGGTAGGGCCCACTGCCGAGCGGTGGCTCCAACGTGGTCTTCTCAAAGTCCCGGTTCTCCCAGTAATGCTTCGGCAGTATTGACAATTGCCCGACAATCAGGGGCAACTCCCGATTTTCCGTCTCCTTGAAATTGAAACGGACTTTCCTTTCGCCAAGCTTCTCGGCGGATATCACATCCTCATAGTAATACCGCAAACTGGGGCGGCCCTTGGTGGTGATGGTTTCGAAAGACCAGACCACATCATCAGCCGTAATGGGCATGCCGTCGTGCCACCGTGCCTCAGGCCGCAAGTTGAAGATCACCCACGAGCGATCTTCCGGCACCTCAAGTGACTCGGCGATCAGTCCATACTCCGTAAATGCCTCATCAAAACTGCTAGTGAGCAGTGTTTCTGTCGATCCGGTACCAATTGCATTGCCTTTGGGAATTAATGTGTTGAAACTGTCGAACGTCCCGCGCGCCGCCTGAAACAGGGCCCCACCCTTGGGTGCATCTGGATTCACATAATCGAAGTGTTCGAAATCAGGTCCATACTTCGGCGCGCCGTGCATGGCGATTCCATGAACCGGCTCGACTGCCTGTTCGGCCGTTGCTGCATGAGCACCGAACATCAGTACCGCACCAGCCAGGATATGAACCACAAGATTCCTTCTCGCAGTCCGTCTTTCAGGGGATATCAGAACCTTCAAAATACGCACCTCGCCAATTGTTGGATGTTGAGAATGATCCTCCACGTGTCAATTTTATTGGAATTGGCAGTTAATACGATTAAATCCCAATAAATTTTCGTGAACAATCCCGACCGAAGCGCATGGATCAAAGTCATAACTGCGCAGTTGAACGCGTTGCAACATGTCTTGACCGAATCAATTGCGAATCCCTGCTGTCAAAAAGCCCTGTAGCTGATTCGACGGCAGCAGACTTGTCTGGCACAGTGTCTATTGAAAAAATTGGCAACAGTCAGGATAGATGGAGAATTGCTTTGTTCGCCAGAAATCATGTTCATTCATTATCGGATTATGCAGGCGGCAGATCATGGCAGTGAGATGCTAGCTGTCCAGTGCGACTGATTCAAGCGCGCTCGCGTCAACAGCCCTGTCAGCGAAGCCTCATCTCGTTGAAAACCGCTCAGCACAGAAAATAGCAGGCTCGCCATCAATCCGATGATCTCGACTTCCACTGCGATACGAAAGTCCCACCACCGGTAGATGCGGGAAAGTCTCGTCCTTGGGTCCAGCCGCCGCCGAACGGGAGACGACGGATTGATCCGGACCTGCGTCCCATCCAACCCAGCGCGAACGAAGTTGAATTCATGACCAGTCGATAGATTGGGGGATGCAGGGTCAGCATCTTCCAGGTCCATAGTCCGAGGCGTGACTTCCAATCGATCAGTCCGCGCTCGAAAATTTGATTTCTAAGCGACCGAAGCAACTTGGGCAAAGGAATCCTGACCGGACACACCTCCTCACAACGACCGTTCAGCGTACAGGCGTTGGGGAGGTTGGCCGCATTCTGCAATCCAACAAGCAATGGGGTCCAGACCGACCCCATCGGTCCGGGATACACCCAGCCATAAGCGTGTCCGCCAATGGACTGATAGACTGGACAGTGGTTCATGCAGGCCCCGCAGCGGATGCATCGCAACATTTCCCAGAACTCGCCCTCAAGCATTTTGGATCGGCCGTTGTCAAGCATCACAACATGGTATTGCCTGGTTTCATCCATACCCTCGGCACTGGCGGAACCCCCATATATGCTGGTATACGATGACATTTCCTGACCGGTCGCACTGCGTGCCAGTATGCGAAGGAACACGGAAAGGTCGTCAATCGACGGAATCAGCTTTTCGATCGAGGCCGTTACAATGTGGACCTTCGGTAATGTGCTCGTCAAATCACCGTTTCCCTCGTTTGTGACGAGAACAGAACAGCCGCTGTCCGCCAACAGGAAATTGGCACCTGTAATACCGACATCCGCCTTCACGAACTGTTCCCGCAAGACTGTCCGTGCCTCATTTACGATGGTCGCAACTTCCTCAACTTTCTGTGTCAGTCCATACTTGGCGTGATGTTCGTGAAACAGTTCGGTAATCTGATTGCGGGTTTTGTGAATCGCCGGTGCGATGATGTGACTGGGCCTCTCTTTCGCCAATTGGATGATGTATTCGCCGAGATCCGTCTCGACAACCTCAATGCCCTGCTCTTCGAGCGCGTCATTCAGACTCATCTCCTCGCCGATCATCGACTTGCCTTTGGTCACGCACCGGGCATCAACCCCTCGGCAAATATCCAAGATGATCTCAACAGCTTGCTGCGGCGTGGAGGCCCAGTGCACGTGACCACCGGCATCGATTACGTTATTCTCATACTGTTCCAGATATCGATCCAGGTTCGTCAGCACTTGATTCTTGATCGCGACCGCCCGATCGCGCAAGTGATCGAAGTCAGTCAGGTCATCGACGGCGGTCTTGCGCTTGTCAACAAATCCACCGCGGGCTTTTTGCAGTGCGGCCTGCAGTTCCTCATTCAACAGGGCGTCTTTCGAACGACTTCTGAATTGTGCCGATGCGACTTCCATGACATCCTAGCGGGGTTGCCCGATAGCAGGTTGGTTCGTCTGACCCGCGAGTACTTCGGCAATATGTCGGACGCGGACGTTGCTGCCGCGGCGCTTGAGCATGCCTGCAATGTTCATCAGACAGCCCAGGTCACCGCCAAGGAGAACCTCTGCACCGCTGGTGTCAACATTGTTCGCTTTTTCGGTAGCGATACTGTTCGAGATCTCTGGATACTTGACGCAGAATGTTCCGCCAAACCCACAACAAGCAGTGGAATCGTTACATTCGGTAATTGTCAACCCGTCAATCTGCCCGAGCAACTGACGCGGCTGACTGCAGATACCCAACTCCCGGAATCCCGAGCACGAATCATGGTAGGTGCAGTGAAGTTCATGTCGGACACTGAGCTGGATGTCGGCAACATCTGTAAGAAACTCAGTCAGCTCATAACATCTGGAAGCAATGTCCTTGGCTCCTTGCAAGAACTTCGGCCGATCGGCGAGGATTTCAGGGTAGTGAATTTTCACCATGGCTGCACAGGACCCGGAGGGAACAACGACATGTTCGTAGCGCTCAAAAACTCGCACAAAACGTTCGGCGATTCTGACAGAATCGACTAGCGCACCACTGTTGAAATGCGGTTGCCCGCAACAGGTCTGCCCGTCCGGAACCTCCACCTTGTAGCCGGCTTGCTGAAGCAGCCGAGCGGTCGAAAACCCAATCTCGGGCCTGATCAGATCCACCAGACAGGTGGCGAAAAGTCCGACGATCCCCTTGGTGCTTGCCACGATGATTTATCCGGATAGTCGCAGGCTAGTCAAAATGCTTGCTCGGCAACGCCATCGCGACTTGTCGGCGTCATAACCTGTGTCAGCCCGGTCAACTGCAACCCCTGCAAACGGCAAAGTGTCCCTGTAGAATTTCGCGACCCTGACTTGAGGTGGGGCGGCACCTTCCATATGCCACAAGGCAAACCTGGATGGCGGCGTCAGAAAACTTTTCTTCAGATCAACAGCAAACAATATGGCAAACCGGCAGTCGAATTCGATTTTCGCAATGTGATCGCCGAATTCGAGATGTTCCATGATCGATGCGAACACATCCAGCACGATACGCGTAATTTCGATCCAGTGTCTCCGTGACGTCCAGCCGCAAAGTCTTTGACTACATCAGATTTTCCGGTATCCAACTCGCCATTCGCCATCGAACCCTGGCAACGCAAAACGGTGCTGAAGCAAGTCCTGCAAATGTGCGGTCGAATAGAAATAATGTTCGAAAATCACATTCTTGAGTAACAGATATCATACTGATTTACTTTCAGTAAGGTCAGAAAATTTGGAAATTCGCTGTTCAACAGGAAACTCAAGGCATTTTGCAGTTTCGTGACATGCTCCGTCTGGATTGGTGGCGGCCAACCGACGCACAGGACAATCCTCATGACTTTCCCTCATACAGGAAAACTGCAACACATGCACTCACCTGATTCGCTGCAATGGCAGTCATGAAATGCCAGGTAAGGCACACTTACGCCAAAAACGATAAAATCAAGGTGTAATTGATCGTTCATCCCATGACAACTATGAACACAGACAGCAGCAATACAGTAACGGACACCTTGAACCGGCCGATCAGAGACATACGAGTCTCGATTACCGATCGGTGTAACTTTCGCTGTACGTATTGCATGCCGAAAGAGTTCTTTGGATCCAATCACGCGTTCTTGCATCGTAAGCAGTTGCTGACGTTTGAGGAGATTGAACGCTCTGTTCGGGCGTTTGTAGCCAATGGCGTCAAAAAGGTCCGGATCACCGGTGGCGAGCCTATGGTGCGCAAAGACCATCCTGAACTTATTTCCATACTATCGAAAGTTCCTGGGATTGAAGACTTGAGCATGACGACAAATGCCTCCCTGCTCACCACTCAAGCAGCGCACGACTTATACAAGTCCGGCTTGCAGCGCATCACCATCAGTCTGGATGCGATTGACAATAAAGTCTTTCACTCAATCAACGATGTGAAATTTCCTGTAGATCGAGTACTTGCCGGAATAGACAATGCCCGGGTTGCCGGGATGTCGCCCATCAAGGTGAACATGGTTGTGGCACGTGGCATGAACGATCAGGAGATTTTGCCGATGGTGCGCCAGTTCAGAAATTCCGGGGTTATTCTCCGCTTTATTGAGTTCATGGATGTCGGCAATACGAATGACTGGCAGATGGACAAGGTCATATCCGCAAAGGACATCCTCAAGACAATCAACAGTGAATATCCGATCGAGCCGGTCTCTCCCACCTACCGAGGTGAGGTTGCCAAGCGCTGGCAATACAAGGATGGAGCGGGTGAGATTGGAATTATCTCGTCAGTCACAGAACCTTTCTGTGGTGCGTGCAATCGTGCCAGACTGACTGCCGAAGGAAAAATCTACACCTGCCTTTTTGCAACTGATGGATTCGATCTGCGCGAACACATCCGAAACGGAGCGGATGTCGATGAGTTGGCGGGAATCGTCAATGAACTGTGGCAGTCCCGAACCGACCGTTATTCCGAACTCAGGTCCAAGCAATCGGTTGCAACTCCGAAAATCGAGATGTCCTATGTTGGCGGGTAGGAATCGAGGGATCGACTAAACTTCTGTCAACACACCAGTTGAGTGATCACTCCGTTACTGCCTGCTATGGCGCGGTCCGCTCTGAAATATGAGAGAGTCAAGCAATCGCGTCAGCAATTTTTGCCAAACTCGGGAGTCGAAATTGATGTCGTACTTCCCTGGACATTCCAGCTCAAATTACGGACTGCAAACTCCCAGTCGGTTTGACTGAAATGAGATTCCGGGAACCTTCGTTCTGTTCTCGGTATCGCCGAACCGGGTTGGATTTGCCTTGAAAAATTTTTCGTTGTGCGGGGCGATTGAATTTAATTGTGACTGTTTAGTTTGTAAGGAAAGTTTAAGCGCGAGATCAAAATAAGTCGGTTATCCACAACAAGCTTGAATCTGGCTGGTTGTCAATGGATTGTAGAACGACGATCACAACCGATCAGTATTTTGACTTGTCAAGTTGAGAGGTCGGCGCAGTCAGGGGGCAAACATTGAAGACGGGTATTTTTGACTGGAATAAAAAATAATCACGAGTATTTTTGACCTATGTCTAAAAATCATATAATATTGCTCTATGAAACGTTATCTTGAATCCTGTGTAACCGAAGACCTAAACCGCAAAATGGTATTTGTTGGTGGTCCTCGACAAGTTGGGAAAACAACACTTTCACTCAACATTGCACCCGATGGGCATCGATACCTGAATTGGGACGACGTGGAAGATCGAGAATTCGTTCTGACAGAAAAGTTTCCAATTGAGTCATTTGTGATATTTGATGAGATCCATAAATTTGGTAATTGGCGAAACTACATCAAGGGGTTTTACGATAAACACGGCGATAAGAAAAGAATCCTGAGCACTGGCAGTGCGAGGCTTGATTACTATCGTCATTGTGGCGACTCGTTGCAAGGCCGCTATCACTACTATCGATTGCATCCATTGACTGTTGATGAACTCCAAATTCGGTCGCAATCGGATTTTGAAAGTCTCTTGACATTGTGTGGATTTCCTGAACCATTCCTGTCTGGGTCTCAACAGCAGGCACGACGTTGGATGCGAGAATTTCGAACAAGAGCAGTCAACGAAGATATCAGGGACCTGGAATTGACACAAAAACTGTCATCCATGGAACTGCTGCTATTGCGATTGCCTCAATGGGTCGGTAGTCCTTTATCGATCAACGCGCTTCGAGAGGATCTCAACTGTGCGCACAAGACAGTCTCGAACTGGCTGAATATTTTCGAGCGAATGTACCTGATCTACCGGCTTTCGCCGCTGGAATCACCAAAGATCAGAGCCGTGAGGAAAGAGCGCAAACACTATCACTATAACTGGGCGGAAATAGACGATGAAGAGGCAAGATTTGAAAATCTGATCGCCAGTCACATCCTGAAGTGGGTTCATTTCATTCAGGACTGGACCGGCCGCGATGTCGATCTGGTGTACTTTCGGGACATTGACGGACGGGAAGTAGACTTGATCATTACGGAGAACAAACAACCTGTCTGTGCGATCGAATGCAAACTTCGATTCAGAGGTGTCTCCAAGAATTTGAAGTACTTCAAGGCAAAATTTCCACAATGCGATGCTGTTCAAGTGCATCAGTTCGATCTTCAGGAATTCACTACCAAAGACGGTATTCATGTAGTGAATTGGAGGAGGCTGCTATCGGATTATGGGCATCAGGTCATGCATACGAACTCACTGACATTCTCGTGATGTGATAAGAGTGGTACCCAAGTAATCTGCTTCTTGCGGTGAATGGCTGAGCATTGCCATTTGCGTTCCGGTGGTGTTTCTTTGCAACTTCGACTCGACGTGAGTCGTTCCACCTCCGACTGTATTGGGCTCAACCGTCAGCAATCATTCAGCAAGTCGAAAACCTGCGTCGGTCAGTGCGTTTAGCAGATCAGTGTGCTCTGAGGACGACAATTCTGTGAGAGGCGGACGAACGCGCCGCCAACCGGGATCATCGCGCAATTCAGCGTGCACGGACTTCAGCGCAGCCGATAGAGGATAACGAGAGACAATCTCACGGATTCGGTCTGCAGCGATTTGAGCTTCGGCGGCATTGCAGCCGTCAGTCCAAAGATCAAAGATGCGTCGTATGCCGTCAGGATTGATGTCAGCTGTGGCGGTAATGGTTCCAGCACCGCCGATCTTAAGTGATCGCAGCAACAATACATCAGTTCCGGGAAATATATTGAGCGCGGGAAAGTTGCGAATATATCGTTCGACACTATCCCATTCACCCGAAGAGTCCTTGAGACCGGCAATCAATTCGCCGTGAGACTCAATCAGGGCTTCGATTAATTCATGACGGATCGGCACCGCGCTCATTTTGGGAAAGTGATAAAGCACGACCCGGATGTCGGAAGACTTCAACTGATCCAAAGTGTTGCGATAACTGCGACTGACCCCTTCCAGGGACGGATCCTTGTAATAAAACGGCGGAAGCATCAGAACTTTCTTGCAGCCTAGCTGCAGGGCGTGTCGGGTAACCGTCACCGTATCGGTTATCGACGGAAATCCGTTGCCAATCATCAACTTTTCGGGGGCGATCCCTGATTCAATCACCCTTTCCAGCGCAGTCATTCTCTCGTTTGCCGAAAACGAAGAGGCTTCACCTGTAGTACCAAACAATCCGACACCGTGACATCCTGACGAAAGCAGCCAGCTGATGTGGTCACATAACTTGGAGAAGTCAATGGAGCAACTGTCGTCGAGCGGCGTCAGACAAGGCGCCCAGACTCCGTATAGATCTGACCGACCAGCCTGCAGCTCCTTCACTGCTTCAGCCGCAATGGTTGAGGCAGTTCCGTTCTGACTGAGCGATTCGGCTTCAAACGTATTCATATCGCCGCCGGCACTGTGCCAATTGAACCACCTTGTTATTTTTTGACCAGGTGTTCGAGCAACCGGGGCATCAGCTCAACCAGATTGCATGGCCGACTCCGATAGTCCAGTTGGTGCTCGATCAGCATATCCCACGCGTCGGCACACGCTGAAGATGACCCGGGCAGACAAAAAATGTAGGTGGCGTTGGAGACGCCGGCAAATGCTCTTGACTGCAGCGTTGATGTCTTGATTTTCTCGTAGGATAGAACTCGGAACATCTCTCCGAACCCGCTGATTTCCTTGTCGAGCAATGGACGGATTGCCTCGGGAGTACCGTCTCGTCCGGTCACACCAGTTCCGCCCGTTGACAGTACAACCTGAATCCTCTCGTCGACAATCCACTGACAAACCTGAGCTCTCACCCGATGAATGTCATCTGGAACAATCTGCCTGTCAACACAGACATGCCCTGATTTTTGGATTCGCTCAACCAACAACGATCCCGACTTGTCATTCTCTTGCGTTCGAGAGTCTGAAATGGTCAAAACCGCTATCGAAACTGGAATGAATGACCTGGACTGATCTTTCGCTGACATATTCAATTCTGTACGCTGATACGATGTTAGTTGACACCTGCCATCAAAATAGTGCTGACGGTGGCCATCACAGCAATATTTGCAATCGGACAATATTCTACCAGTTAAGCGCCGATCGGGGCTATTTGAAGGAACTGATCAAATGGACAGCATGATGTCACGAATCTGATTGCTTCTTCGATCTCCAGTTCATACGAATGCCAGATTGATCCTTCCAGAGCGCTACGCCGATATTCGAGCTCCCATGTGTCTGTATCAATGAACGGGCCATCACTCCCATCAATCACTGCGCTGCGCGGGTCGGCGCATTTCGGTATCAGCGGTGATGTAGTTTACAATGGCTGTGTTCAGCCCAACCGGCCTCGCACTATGCAAGGCAAAGTTCTTGAAATCGGAGACAGATGTTATGGCACAGCCCCATGTTGCACAAAAACAACCCTATGAAATGAACCTTGAACCCGGTGATTACTGGTGGTGTCGCTGCGGGCTATCAAGCAATCAGCCATTCTGTGACGGCTCACATAAGGCAACAGATCTCAGTCCGGTACAGGTAACCATTACCAAAGCACGCAAATACTGGCTTTGCGGATGCAAGCACACCCAGAAACAGCCGTTCTGCGACGGAACACACAATTCACTCGACTGAGTTGCCACCGCACATTGCTCGTCTCCTTTCAGTATCAGCTTGATTCAAATTACTGAATTGCCTCCGTGGACCGAATCAGAGTACTGGCATATACACCGGGTGACCCGGCCGGAATCGGTCCAGATCTGACACTGCAATTGGCAAGCCAAATTTGCCAGCATCGCATTGTCGTCATAGCAGACCGAAACGTACTGAAGGAACGTGCGAAACTCCTTCATGTCAATCCTGCATTGCGTGAATATGATCGCAGCCAGCGATCGACCGGCGAGATTGAGTGCCTGCATGTGGACTGTAGTGCGACAGTGCATCCCGGCCAGCCCGATACCAAATATGCCGAGTATATCCTTGAAACGCTTGACATCGCAATTGATGGATGCCTGTCGGGGGAATTTGATGGGTTGGTAACCGGCCCGGTAGGCAAGGAGATCATCATCCGCGCCGGTACCGCCTTTACCGGTCACACTGAATACCTGGCGAAGAAAACTAAAACCGACTGCCCGGTCATGCTGCTTTGCTGTGGTAATCTTCGGGTAGCGCTTGTAACAACCCACCTGCCATTGTCAAAAGTTCCGAAGGCTGTCACCAAAGACCGAATCCTGTCTGTCGCAAGAGTGTTGCAACATGATCTTGTGAATCGTTTCCAGATCGCCTCACCCCGCATCGGAGTCTGCGGGCTCAACCCCCACGCCGGAGAAGGCGGGCAACTGGGCACGGAGGAAGTCAGCGAAATCCGACCGGCAATCAAACAACTCCAGGCCGAGGGATTGGAGATTTCAGGACCATACCCGGCCGATACTCTTTTTACCGGGAAAATGCTGGACCGGTTTGATGTGATCCTCTCCATGTATCACGACCAGGGACTGCCGGTGGTCAAACACGCGGGGTTCGGCGAGGTTGTCAATGTCACGCTCGGTCTTCCAATGGTCAGGACCTCTGTCGATCATGGAACCGCTTACGACATCGCAGCTACCGGTCAGGCCGATGCCGGTAGTCTGTTGAGCGCGATTACGATGGCTGCCGAACTCAGTTCCGCGGTCGAGGCATGAGCGCGCCGACCAAAAGAAAACGGTTGGGACAGCACTTCCTGACCGACCCCCAGACCATCGATAGGATTGTCAGATTGATCAACCCAAGCCCTGACGAGACCATGGTTGAGATCGGACCGGGCCGCGGTGCACTGACTGAAAGACTCGCAGGCAGAACAGCTGAATTTCACGCAATCGAAATTGACCCGCACCTGTTCGGTGAGATCCACAGGAAAATGGCTTCAGAGTCGGTACAGATTCATCACGGCGACGCATTGAGTTTTGACTATGGATCGCTGATGTCCGCCGGTCAGGGGCTGAGAATAGTTGGCAACCTGCCTTATTCGATCTCATCACAACTGATCATGCGGTTACTCAAGTTTGCCGATGGAATCAAGGACCTGGTCTTCATGCTGCAGCGCGAGGTGGCGCTCAGACTGACTGCGCCCTGCGGCAGTCGCCACTACGGACGCTTGACTGTCTGCGTAACACGGGTAATGCATGTGGAAATGATTTTCGATGTCCCTCCTGGTGCATTTTCGCCGCCACCCGAAGTACAATCAACCATGATTTACATGCGACCCGAAGAGGTCACTGATACTGATTCGAGAACCGAGGAAGCTTTCGCTGCCCTGGTTCGACTGGCGTTCAGCAACCGGCGCAAGACATTGAGAAACTCCCTGGCAAGTCCTCTTGGTGAAACACACCTCGCCCAATGCGGCATTGACCCAGGCCTGCGGGCTCAGAATCTGACTGTCGGGCAGTATCTGCGTCTTGCCGAATATGCGATCTCAAACAATCTCGACGTCCGATGAAAGATCTCACACGCGCCAAATCGCACATACTTCCGGGTTTGCTGTTAATCGCAACAATAGTCACACTTGCCGGAACCTCTTCCATCCGGGCCGGTTATTTTGACTGCAGTGTCGTCTATGACGAATTTGATCAGTTGATGCTGGCTAACTTTCTAGTGGAGCCAAACCGATACGTAGATTCGCTCGAAGACAGCATCACCCGGCAGGAACATGTCACCTATCAACAGGATACATTCAAACTGCGCAAAGGCCGGGAACAGTCGGGAATCGGTGTCTTTGTGACAAATCAGAATCTGTACGGCAAGATGCTGTACGTGTGGCGGGAAAAAATTTGGGAGGAAAGGACACCTCTTGTGCTCGAGGAGATCATCACGTTTGGCCGCGTCCGAGACGGATATGCTCCCGTTCGGCAAAGATCAGTTTACCTTACACCCGGCTTGGCAGTTGACCTCGATCGCGCAATGACTGTTGACCCGCTCGACGATGCTGCGGATCTCATGTATGTCTATGAAGACGGATTGTATAGCCTTCGAGGCATCGAGCCTTCAAAGGTCTACTTTCCGATCGAATCCATGTGCCACGAACTGGAACATAGTCAGTAATAACTGCCGGCACATTGTGTTGTTTACAGTGTCTCGTCCGGCAAGTCGTCGGCAGCGTACGCCGGACTGATTTCGGGCATCGTCTTGCGAATCCACTGTTCCGCCATCTGGTTCATCTGCCTGGGTTTGAGTTGATCGGGGTAGATCGGTTCGCCGATTCGAACACGGATCGTGCCGGGACGTTTCCTGAATTCCCTGCGACGCCAGAAATCACCGGCGTTGTGTGCGACGGGTACCAAGGGAACACCAGCGCGTACCGCCAACAGTGCGGCACTGGCCATATAGGTGCCATGCTTGCCCGGATCGATTCTCGTCCCTTCGGGAAATACAACAACCCATCGTCCTTCCTCAAGCACGCTCTTGCCTTGCTGGATCACCTCCTCCAACGCTCTGCGCACCTCACTGCGGTTGATTCTGATCGGATGCGTAGCAGCCAGACCCCAGCCAAAAAATGGAATATGCAAAAGCGAGCGTTTCAACACCCAGGCCTGGGGTGGAAATATAGTCTGATACGCGATAGTCTCCCACGCGGACTGGTGCTTGGAAAAAATCACTGAGGGAACAGATGGCAGATTTTCCAAACCCTCCACCTCGTGGCGCAATCCGCACACGACCTTGAGCAGCCAGATCACAAAGTACGCCCACAGACCGATCACCCGGGATCGAAACTTGGCCTCGCAGAAATATACGGCAACGGCAACCGGCCAGTACAGCACCGCGGCCGAGATCATGCCCGTCATGAATATCAATGCTCGGATATTACCGATCACAACCCGGTCCGGTTGAAGTCGAATGTCTCTGAAAAGTACGCGTACCAGTCAGGATTCAAAGTCCGAGACCCGCAAGGTCCCATCGATGATCCTGCCCTCGCGTTCAAGGATTCTGGTCATTTTCGCCCAAAACGCATCATTCAGGTCAAAGTCAGCCGCAATTGAAGTGCCGAGCAGCAGGATCAACAAGTCCGCACACTCCTCGGACAGGGATTCGGTGCCTTTACCCTTGGTCACTGCAGCAGAAATCTCTCCAAGCTCCTCAGCCATCAACGCGACCCGAAACCGCAGGTCGTGCCCGCCGGTATTTTCAAAGTCGTGCTTGGTGTGGAACCGTCTTACCGCATCCAGCATTTGCTCGTAAGAATCCTTGCTCATCGGTTACACCTTGGCGGGCTTGAGAAGCGATAATTCTGCGACCTCGCGAAAAAGACCGCTTACAAATCTCACCAGCGCAACACGATTCCTGCGAACTTCAGGATTTTCATCCATAACCATCACATCGTCGAAAAACCGGTCAATCGGATCGCGCAGCACGGAGAGCTTGAGTAGAATCTCGCCATGCTGGGATTCGCTGACCAAGGGAGCGATCCGGGCATGCAGTTTCACGGCATCCTCATAAAGTCGCCGTTCGGAATCATCAGCCAAAAGATCAGGATCCACCTCGGCGATGTCCGAATCCCCGCTCTGACGCAGGATATTGCTGATCCGCTTGTTGGCCGCAATCAGATCGGAATACTCGACCAGTTCCCTGAACTGACGCACTGCCCGAATCCGCTTGTCGAATTCGAGCGGACGCGGCGGACGCAATTCGTAGACCGCTGCAAACTCGTCCGCACGATACCCCTGGTCAAGGTAGTAAGCTCTGAGACGCTCAAGCATGAACTCGAAAATTTCCCGTACCAGCCCATCGTCCGCGGATACCTGTATCGCACTGCCCGGCTGTCCCTTCTGATCCAGATATACGGCGACCGACTGCTGCAGCAACTCGATCAGGTCCAGATCGGTACCGCACTCAATGATAATTCGAAGGATTGCAATCGCCGAGCGCCTCAGCGAATAAGGGTCGCGATCACCTCGCACTCGTTCACCGGCTGCCATCAGCCCCGCGATCGAATCCAGTCGATCTGCGATAGCGATCACCCTGCCTGCACTGGAGCCAGGCAGCGAGTCCGTTACATTTCGCGGCTTGTAATGCTCCTCGACAGCTTTGGCGACCGCCGGTGATTCCGCGTCAAACTGGGCATAATAGCCGCCCATCACACCCTGTAAGTTCGGAAATTCACCGACCATTTCTGTGACTAGATCCACTTTGGCGAGCTGGGCTGCTCTTTGAGCCTCATGCCCATCCGCCTCGAGCTTCGAAGCGATAAATGCTGCCAGCATCTCAATGCGCTGCGTTTTTGCAAAGACAGATCCGAGCGACTTGTGAAACATGAGATCATTGAGCATCGCGGCCTTGCTCGCAAGCGTTGTACGACAGTCCTGTTGCCAGAAGAATTTGGCATCGGAAAGTCTCGCCCGCAAAACACGTTCGTTGCCTTTGGCTACCCGGGATTCAATGTCAGCATCGGCAAGCTCAATGTTGGCAACACCGATGAATCGGTTGGTCAGATTGCCCGCTTCGTCAAACATCGGAAAAAATTTCTGATGGTGCCGCATTGATGTAATCAGGACTTCCGGCGGAAGTTTGAGGAACGATTCGTCAAACGACCCGCAAAAGGCGTGTGGCAGCTCAACCAGATTGGTCACCTGATCCAGCAATTCCTCATCGTCAGGGGCGACCGCGTCGAACGCCTTGAGCAGAACATCCATCTGGTCCCGGATCATGTTCTTGCGTTCATGCCAATCAGTCACCACTCGTCCGTGTTCAAGCAGTACTTCGCGGTATGCGGACGCGGCAGGGATTGTGACGGGATCGTTCACGTGAAACCGATGACCGCGACTCAGTCGACCGGACTGTACCGCAAAAACTTCGCACGGAATGACATCGTCGCCGTGCAGCAGCACGAGCCAGTGAACCGGGCGGACAAACTCACTGTCGTAGTCCGCCCAGCGCATTCGTTTTGGTACCGGCAATCTGGATATCGCGCGGGTTACGCAATCCGGCACGAGCTCGTCCGCATCACGGCCCGGCTCAACAATCTCACAGGATACGAAACTGCCTTTCTCCGATTCTGTCACCACCAATTCGCTGGGAGTCACGCCGCATGCAGTCGCGAAACCGATTGCCGCCTGGGTCGGTTTGCCATCCTTGTCGTAGGCCCGCGAGACCGCAGGTCCTCGTCGCGGTCGAGTGATGTCCTCGCGACGCGAGCGAACGTCATTGATCACAACAGCCAGTCGCCGGGGGGTGGCATGCCATTCGGACTTGACGTCCAGCGAATCGACCAGTCCCGTTTCCAGCAATTCCTTTCTCAACTCACGGTCCAGGGTCGAACCCAGTCGATGAATCGCATCAGGGGGAAGTTCCTCGGTACCGATTTCCAAAAGCAGGGGTCGAGCTGTACCTGGCCGATCGGATACGGGTTTTCCGACCGACGGACTGCTTTCGGTTGCGATGGTCTTTTCGCGGTGTCGTAAATTCGGAAACTGCTTGTCTTGCAGACTGTTGTAGTAAGTCGCCGCGACATCGCGTGCAAGTGCCCTGACGCGTCCGATAAACCGGGCCCGTTCGGTTACCCCGATGACCCGTCTGGCATCCAGCAGGTTGAACGTATGTGATGCCTGAAGTGTCTGTTCGTAAGCCGGTAACGACAGCCCAAATCCAACCAGTTTCCTGCATTGCGCCTCACAGGCATCGAAACGTCGGAAAAGCTCTTCAGTATCGGCATGTTCGAAATTGTAGCTTGACTGTTCCTGCTCATTTTGCAGGTGCAGGTCGCCGTAACCGAAGCGGTCGTTCCAGCGCAGGTCAAATACGTTGTCGACTCCTTGCACATACATCGCGATTCGCTCAAGTCCGTAGGTGATCTCGCCGGTTACAGGCCTGCACTCAAGCCCCCCGACCTGCTGAAAATAGGTGACCTGCGTGATTTCCATTCCATTCAGCCACACCTCCCAGCCCAGGCCCCAGGCCCCCAGAGTCGGAGACTCCCAGTCATCCTCAACGAACCTGATGTCGTCCCTGAGCGGATCAATCCCCAAACGGGCCAGAGATTCGATGTACAGATCCTGAAAATCGATCGGTGACGGTTTCAGGACCACCTGATACTGAAAGTAATGCTGCAGGCGGTTTGGATTCTCACCGTATCGACCGTCTGTCGGTCGACGGGAGGGCTGAACATAGGCTGACCGGGACGGTTCCGGTCCGATCGCGGCCAGAAATGTCGCTGGATGAAAGGTTCCAGCTCCGACCTCCATATCGTAGGGCTGCAGGATCACGCATCCGTTTTCCGCCCAGAATTCATTGAGCGAGAAAATTATTTTCTGAAAATTCAAATGCAACCCCTGGAAAACGATACTGTGAATTTAGACGATCAGCCATTCTGTTTAATGGACTTTGAGCGTGGCAGACCAAAACCGAAGAGATCAGACCGAAGTTCTTGCCTTGTGTGCGCGATTATATCGTTATACTCCCGGACGCCGCGACAGGGTTGAGGTTCCACCGATTCCGATCCAGGTCGCAACCACGCTGATTGGCAGCGGTCCGGTCCCGCATACAAAACGAGAACCGCTCTGACCGTGTCATTTTCCAGATACGGATTCCCAACGGCAAGTAATTCGAACCGCCAAATAAGTACAATATCTGCGAAATCCACTGTTCTACCCGCTTATTGTCATGACAACCCAGAGAAAAGCAATCGCATTGATATCCGGTGGCCTGGACTCCATGCTCGCTGCCCGCATCATGCAGGAGCACGATATTCATGTGGAAGGACTGAACATCTTCACAGGATTCTGTGTGGAGGGACACACGCATGCGATCCGCAACAAGGATCGCAAGAAGAAAAAGCGCAACAATGCGCTGTGGGCCGCCGAACAGATCGGAATCAAGCTTCATATCGTAGAAGCCATCGAACCGTACAAGCAGATTGTCCTCAACCCGAGACACGGCTACGGTGCCAATCTCAATCCCTGCCTCGACTGTAAGGGGTTCATGGTCGGCATGGCCAAGGAGTGGATGGAAGAAAACGGATTCGACTTCATTGTGACCGGTGAGGTCATGGGGCAACGGCCGAAGTCGCAAAGACGCTCTACCTTTCCCGTTGTCGCCCGGGAGTCCGGCGCATTCGATCGCCTGCTGCGTCCGTTGAGTGCAAAACTACTGCCGCCGACCCTGCCTGAGCGTGCGCGATGGGTCGATCGCGAACAGCTTTATGAGTTGTCCGGACGATCGCGGCGAGGGCAGATTGAGCTTGCAGACCGGTTCGGCATCACCGAATACTCACAGCCGGCCGGTGGCTGCTGTTTCCTGACCGACGAGGCCTACTCAAGAAAGCTTCAGGACTTCTGGGACCATCGTACGGATCGCAATTATGAGTTGGACGATATCATGCTGCTCAAGGTCGGACGCCATCTTCGCCCGACCGATGACTGGAAACTGATCATCGCCAGGGACGCCGGCGAAACCAACTACCTGAGCGGATACAGGTCCCAGTTCGCCCACTTCTCGATTACAAGTCATTCCGGACCACTGACCCTCGTCGATGGTGACATACCGGATGCGGACGTTGAGCTGGCGGCCCGGGTTGTCGCCCGCTTCGGCAGCTCGCGCGACGCCGAGCGCGTCGATGTCCGCTTTACACGAACCGATGGTCGCGAGCATACCTTGACCGTATCACCGATACGTCCCTCGGAAATTCCTGAACCATGGTACGTATAGATCAGACACTGGATGCGCGTAACCTGATCTGCCCCATGCCGGTCATCCGAACCCAGCAAAAAGTGGAGACGCTGGATGCAGGACAGATTCTGGAAGTACATTGCACCGACCCTGGCGCGCTCGTCGACATCCCTGCCTGGTGCAGAGTTCATGGACACCAAGTGCTCTTCGCCGAAACACTGAACAACGAATCCATCGTCCGACTGCAAGTGTGCAGGTAAAGCTCCTGCCGGTCTGAATCTCGCCCCGCGACAGTTCTTTCTGCGGGCTGGTTTTCAATCGTCACACATCGAGTCGCGACGTTTCTTTTCGGTCAATCGCTATATATTGGTGCATAATTTAATTTATGCACTAAAATAGTGCTGATACAGCCCCAATATGGTGGCTGGCGGTTCATTTTGCATTGGCACAAAAATTGCTGATAAATAAGAGTTACGTAACTTTTATCTTCATTTGGGAGGAAAAATTCAATGTCAGTTGAAAATGTCATGCAGATGATCAAGGATGTCGATGCCAAGTTTATCAGTCTGCGCTTTACAGACACCCGCGGCAAGGTGCAGCATCTTGATATTCCAATTTCCGCATTCTCGGAGCAAATGTTCGACGAGAATGTGATGTTCGATGGCTCGTCGATTGCCGGGTGGCAGCCGATCAATGAGTCGGATATGGCTATGAGGCTCGATCCGACAGCAGTCGTAGTTGACCCGTTCACACAGGAGTCCACTGTTGCAGTGCGTTGCAGCATCTTTCACCCGACCCGGAACGAGTGGTACGAGAAAGACCCTCGCAGCATTGCACAGAAAGCGGAGAATTACCTTGCGTCAACCGGGCTGGCTGACACCGTCTATTTCGGACCGGAACCCGAGTTTTTCATTTTTGACGGGGTTCGCTGGGGCACCGCTATGGAAGGAGTCTTTTACGAAATCCATTCGTATGAAGGCGCATGGAATAGTGCCCAGGACTTTGATGAGGGGCCGAATCTGGGACACCGACCCACGGTCAAGGGTGGATATTTCCCGGTACCGCCGATCGACTCGCTGAGCGATGTCCGGGCGGCCATGTGTCAGGCGATGATCAGCATGGGTGTTGATGTCGAGAAACATCACCACGAAGTCGCGACAGCCGGTCAGGGCGAGATCGGTGTGGTCTACAACACCCTGGTCAAGATGGCAGACCGCACACAGCTGTATAAGTTCTGCGTCAAGAACGTTGCTGCCGCACACGGAATGACCGCAACTTTCATGCCCAAGCCTCTGGTCGGTGACAATGGCTCAGGAATGCATACGCATCAGTCGCTGTTCAAGGATGGAAAAAATCTGTTCACGGGTGATGGTCCTTGTGGCCTGAGCGAAATGGCACTGCATTACATCGGCGGAATTTTCAAGCACGCCAAAGCCCTCAATGCGTTCACCAATCCATCAACCAACAGCTACAAGCGGTTGGTACCGGGCTTCGAGGCTCCGGTCCTGTTGCGGTACTCGGCAGTCAACCGATCCGCTTCGGTCCGTATCCCGTTCTCACCGGAAGGTGGCCGCCGCATCGAGGTCCGTTTTCCGGATCCATTGGCAAATCCGTATCTGGCGTTCTCCGCGATGATGATGGCGGGACTGGACGGCATCAAGAACAAGATTGACCCGGGGAGTCCGGCCGAGGTGGACTTGTACGAGCTTTCCCGCGAGGACGAAAGAAAGATTCCGCACGTCGCAGCTTCCCTGCGCCAGGCGCTGGAAGCTCTGGATTCTGATCGGGATTTCCTCAAGGTTGGAGGGGTATTCACAGACAATACCATTGATTCATATATCGAATTGCTGTCAGACGATGTCGATGCCATGCAGTTGGTCACGCATCCACTGGAATTTGAAATGTACTACAGCGGCTGATCCGCTGCCGGCCGTCCTTGAACTGTTGGTGGGACTGTGCCATGAACTCAGGTTAGTCAACTCGCTTGATCGGGTTGTGCAGATTCCGGGAATCCGATCAGATTCCCGGGCCTGCGCAACTGTGGCAGCTGGAAGGGAGCGGGAGCTGATTCGGTCTGATGATTGAAAATCCGCATGAATGTTGACTCAAACTCATTTTCGGAACTGTTCGATTCGACCGGGAAAGCTCGACAGACACCCGGAATTGTGCACAATCTCGGTACTGCAATCGTCGTCTGCAATGAGCAGCTGAACGTCGTGCTGCTCAACCCATCGGCCCAATCGTTGCTGGATGTCAGCGAAAATCAGGCTCTGGGGCAAAGTATTGTGACCCATTTCGGGCACGAGGACACGGAGCAAATCATGCAACGATGCCTGCACGAGCGTCGATCGACCACACTTCGCCATATCGAACTGATCAATGCCAATCATCGAATTCGGCGCGTCGACTGCATTCTGACTCCGACATTCTCCAACGGCTCGCCGCACCTGATATTGGAGTTCAATGAAGTCAATACGGTTGTGGGGCAACTGCTGGAAAGTTCCGCGACGACGGGCGAGAGCGCGAACGCAGCGGTCTTGCGATCGATCGCGCACGAGATCAAAAACCCGCTGGGCGGTCTTCGCGGCGCGGCGCAGTTGCTGCAGGAGGAACTAGAAGGGAATTCCGGCCTTAAGGATTACACGAGAATCATCATTCGGGAAGCCGATCGGTTATGCAGTCTCGTCGACGACATGTCAGGACCTCAGATACCGCTCCGAAGGGCAAGGGTCAATATCCACAAGGTACTTGAACACGTGTGCAGGCTGGTTCTCGCGGAAAAGTCCGAAGGACTCGATGTGGTCCGGGATTATGATCCAAGCCTTCCTGAGATTTCCGGCGATCACGAGCAGCTGATCCAAGTGTTTATCAATATCGTAAGAAACGCGATGGAAGCGTTCGACAATTCAGGCCGACTCACAGTCCGTACCAGGGTTCAGCCCCAGGCTACCTTGGGCAAGAAACGCTACCGTAACGCGGCTCGGATTGAAATCGAGGATGACGGACCCGGCATACCAGCAAACCTGCTTGATCAGATTTTCTTTCCGCTGATCTCGGGCAAGGCGAACGGAGAGGGGCTGGGATTGGCCATCGTCCGGCAGATCATCACCCGCCATGAAGGTTCAGTGACGGTTGACAGTCGACCGGGACGAACCTGTTTCACAATCCTGCTCAAGTTTGCCGATCAGACCGGGTACCCGGAACAGGCCGTGCAATACGGAGAAACGGCATGAGAAAGAGTTCCGCCGCGCCGGTCTGGATCGTCGATGACGACGAATCAATTCGTTGGGTGCTGACCCGAGCCCTCAATAACCAGGCAATCGAGAGCAGATCATTTGCCAGTGCCAAAGACGCGCTGGATCAGTTTGATCAGGAGTTTCCGCGGGTTGTCATCACTGACATCCGAATGGAAGGTATCGACGGTCTTTCGTTTCTCGATCGGGTGCAAGCGGTGGCGCCGGAATTGCCGGTCATAGTCATGACAGCTTATTCCGACCTGGATACAACTGTTGAGTCATTCAAGCGCGGAGCCACTGAGCATCTGCCGAAACCATTCGACATCGAAGTGGCGGTCACCCTGATCAGACGGGTCATGGACGAAACCTCGAGTGACAATGCGCCGACCGCCTCACAAGAGCCGGCACGCACATCGATGATCGGCGACTCCGTCGTCATGCAGGAAGTGTTCCGGGCGATAGGCAGACTCTCCAAGTCCGATCTGAATGTTCTGATTACCGGAGAGTCAGGGACCGGGAAAGAACTGGTTGCCCGCGCACTGTTTGAGAGCAGCAGCCGCAAAAGCCAGCCCTTTGTCGCAATCAACGCGGCTGCGATTCCAGCCGACCTGCTCGAGTCAGAGCTTTTCGGGCACGAGAAAGGCGCCTTCACCGGTGCCAATCAGCGTCGTGTCGGCCGATTCGAGCAGGCGAATCACGGTACACTGTTTCTCGACGAGATCGGCGACATGCCACACGACCTGCAAAGTCGTCTGCTCAGGGTGATGTCGGAGGGGAAGTTCTATCGCGTGGGCGGTGTCAATGAGATCAGCGTCGATGTGCGTATCATCGCGGCCACCAACCAAGATATCGAATCCCGGGTTGACAGCCAGTCATTTCGCACCGATCTGTTTCACAGACTGAATGTTGTCCGAATCGCACTGGCTCCGGTACGTGATCGCGGAAACGACATTCCACGGTTGCTCCGTCACTTCATGAGTCAGGCTGCAAAACAGTTCAAGGTCGAGGAGAAGTCATTCAATCAAGGAGCCATGGCGTGCCTGTGCGCGTATGCATGGCCGGGCAATGTTCGGGAAATCGAGAACTTCTGCCGTTCGATCACGGTCATGAGCCCTTCCAGAGTCATCATGTCCCGAGACTTGCCGCCGCAGATCGAAGAGTGCCGATACGGTGCGGGAAATACTGAAATGGCACCCGACGATTGGGAACAGTCGCTGCAGTTTGCGATCGGACAGATGCTGGAGTCGGATGAACTGGTACAGAACGGCCAGATAAGAGATGAGATCGAACGCGTCATGCTGGAGTGTACGCTGCAGAGTACTGATGGTTCAAGGCAGAAAACTGCCGACATTCTGGGATGGGGACGAAACACCATCACCCGCAAGGTCAAGGAATTGTGACCTGATGCAGTCGTCTCAAGCTTCGATCGTTGGAGTGGAATGACGCAGTACCATACTGTGCAGCCGGTATCGTCGGATGCGACATCAAATTCAATTTGAAACGGGTAAAAACTAGTAAAATATCCGCTCTTTACGTTGCAATTTTTCACCCTGTTACCGATGCCTGGCAGTTTCATATTCACTTCAGAATCTGTTTCTGAAGGACACCCCGACAAAATGGCGGATCAGATTTCTGACGCCATTCTCGATGCCCTGATTGAACAGGACCCGAATTCCAGGGCCGGTTGTGAGACACTGGTCAAGTCAACCAGTGCCGATGGCGGATCTGGCGGGTTGGAGCATCATGCCATACTGGCCGGCGAGATCTCCACCACCGCACAAGACATCGACTATGAGATGATTGTTCGCGGGACCATCAGGGACATCGGATACGATTCGGATTCGCGGGGATTCGACTGGCAGACGGTCCAGGTCACCAATTTGCTCAACGAACAGTCACCCGACATTGCGCAGGGCGTCAACGAGGGTGAGGGTGAGGATACCGAACAGGGTGCCGGTGATCAGGGACTGATGTTTGGCTTCGCGTGCGATGAGACAGATGTACTGATGCCATGGCCGATCACCTACGCACACAGACTGGTGCAGCGACAGTCAGAAGTCCGAAAAGGCGGACGGCTCGACTGGCTCGGGCCCGATGCCAAATCCCAGGTCAGTGTGGTCTACGAAAACAATAATCCGGTGTCGATCGATACTGTGGTGCTGTCGACGCAACATGATGCAGACGTCTGTTTCCAGCAGGTCAGGGACGGTGTCATTGAGGAGATTATCAAGCCTGTCATACCAAATGACATGATGCCGTCGAAAGACAGGATACTGGTCAATCCAACGGGTAAGTTCATTGATGGCGGTCCGAAAGCTGATTGTGGACTCACCGGACGAAAAATCATCGTCGATACGTACGGCGGTACAGCCCGTCACGGTGGCGGCGCGTTTTCCGGCAAGGACCCTTCGAAAGTCGACCGGTCCGCTGCCTATGCGACCCGGCATGTGGCGAAGAACATCGTGGCGGCGGGACTCGCGAAACGCTGCGAGGTGCAGATCGCCTACGCGATCGGAGTCGCCAGACCGGTTTCTCTCATGGTCAACACATTCGGAACCGGAAAACCCGGTCTCGATGACGACAGGCTTTCAGCCATTGTCGATGGGGTTTTCGACCTTCGGCCGAAGCAGGTAATCGACGTTCTTGACCTATTGCGGCCGATTTACAGAAACACCGCCGTCTATGGTCACTTCGGACGAATCGAATCGGAGTTCACCTGGGAACTTACCGATAAGGTTGACGAACTGAAACAGGCCGCTGGCTGAGCCGCAGCGATGGAAAAATTGGAATTGACTGAACGGAGGCGGAAATGACCGCAGTGCTGAAATCGGTTTCGGAAGACTTCAAGGTCGCAGACCTCGCACTGGCGCAATGGGGACGGAAGGAAATTGCCATTGCCGAGACGGAAATGCCCGGATTGATGGCGCTTCGCGGCAAGTTCGCCGAGCAGCAGCCTCTCGCAGGTGCGCGCATAGCCGGTTGCCTGCACATGACGATCCAGACTGCGGTGCTGATTGAGACACTGCAGCACCTCGGTGGCGAAGTCCGCTGGTCTTCATGTAACATCTTTTCCACCCAAGACCACGCGGCGGCGGCTATCGCTTCAGCCGGCACACCTGTCTTCGCATGGAAAGGCGAGACAGAAGAGGAATACTGGTGGTGTGTGGACCAGACAATATTCGGCCCGGACAACTGGCGTCCGAACATGTTGCTGGACGACGGCGGCGACCTGACCCTGGTCATGCATGAGAAGTATCCGGAACTGATGGCTGACGTTCGCGGACTGACTGAGGAAACTACAACAGGTGTCCATCGTCTTTACGAGATGATGAACGAAAACTTGCTTCAGTGCCCCGCGTTCAACGTCAACGATTCAGTCACCAAGAGTAAGTTTGACAATCTTTACGGTTGTCGAGAGTCGCTGCTTGATGGAATCAAGCGCGCAACCGACGTGATGATTGCGGGGAAGATCGCGGTGGTATGCGGATACGGTGATGTCGGCAAGGGGTGCGCCCAGTCCCTGCGGGGCCAAGGTGCCAACGTGCTCATCACAGAGATCGACCCGATTTGCGCATTGCAGGCAGCCATGGAAGGTTACCGGGTGGTCACCATGGAAGAGGCCGCGCCGATCGCTGACATCTTCGTGACGGCGACCGGCAACTGGCACGTCATCAAGATGGATCACATGCACAAGATGAAAAATCAGGCAATCGTCTGCAACATCGGCCACTTCGATGGCGAAATCGATGTGACCTCACTTCGCGAGTTGGAATGGGAAAATATCAAGCCGCAGGTCGATCACGTTATTTTTCCAGATGGAAAACGTCTGATTCTGCTCGCCGAGGGGAGGCTTGTCAATCTTGGCTGTGCAACCGGGCATCCGAGTTTTGTGATGTCGAACTCATTCACCAACCAGGTGCTGGCCCAGATCGAATTGTGGGAGAACGCGGACAATTACCGCAACGAGGTATACGTACTGCCGAAAATCCTGGACGAGGAGGTCGCCCGGCTTCACCTGGACAAGATCGACGTTACGCTGACCCGTCTGACCGACGAGCAATCGCGGTATATCGGTGTCCCGGTCGAAGGTCCCTACAAACCGGAATATTATCGCTATTAGGAACGTCCCGGACGTTCCCGAGCAGTCTTACTTTCCTGCTGATACACCAGCCAGCGACTGGCTTTCCAATATTGTGATGGTATCCTTGAGCTGAAGCTTTCGCTTCTTCAGCCGCCTGATCTGGAGTTCATCTACGTTCAGATCTTCCGACAGTCTCTTCAACACATCGTCAAGATCCCTGTGTTCTGTTTTAAGTTTCTCAATTCTTGTCTCAATATCCTCGGTAGTATTTTCAAGCATTTATATCTGATCCCTGGAACGTTATAGATAGGTTTGGTTTATCAATTCGAATTTCAAATTTCACCTGCTCCGCTTACACCAGCGAATGGTGCGATATGCCACAGTCTGATAATTCATTATAGTATCCAAAAATCTTGCATAGTGCAAAATCAAGCGTTGTTATTTCAGGGAATTTTTGACTGAATCGGTTAAAATTGTCGCTAACCGATTCCGATTTCTGACAGCACTTGGCGGGCATATCTCGGGACCGGATGATTTCGAAGAGGCAGTGACCGATGGGTTGACACGGGTAGTGTTGACCGAAATTCCATGATTGGGGAAAAAGGACAGACGATGAGAAAATCTCTACTGATAGCTGCAATCGTATTGAGTGCTTCAATGGCAGGTTGCGATCGCGTCAAAGATGCGTATGAGAAGGCGAAGTTCTGGGAAGGAGGCAGCAAGTCAGACGAGATACAGGTCAAAGTCACGAACATCACATCCGGCACATACCTGACACAGATTCTAGCGGTGGGACACAACCGCGAGGACGAAACGATGTTCGAGTATGGCAGTGCGGCATCCACAGAATTGCAGGCTGTTGCTGAAGGTGGCAACATCGAGCCCATCGCAGGCACCTTCAGCACGGCCGACAGTCAGATCGTGAAGGACCCGAACAACGGCTTGCTGGGTCCGGGGGAGTCAACAACCTTCACGATTGGCAAGGGATACTCGCGACTTTCCCTGATTGCGCAGATACTGCCGACAAATGATGGGTTTGTGGCGGCGAACAACATTGTGATCCGGGAAGGCATCCAGGAACTCTACGCAATTGATGCCGGGACTGAAGCCAACGACGAGCAGATTACCGGCGGCGGTGCGCCCAATACACCTGGAATTCCAGCCGACCCGGGCGGTCTGGCAACTGGCGGAGCGACTGGAATCGCATCGGCCGTCATTGAGGGCAAGGTTGATCGGCATCCTGGAATCAGTGGCGGTGAGGGGTCGGCTCTTAATCCGCAAATCCATGGCTGGAGCGGGGCTATTGCCGTCTTGAACATTGAGATGTAGCTTTCTGAGGAAAGACATCACAGACAGACACGAACAGGAATTTGGAGGTTCAATCAATGACCAGCAGTTCGGAAATGCTTGCACTGGACAAGTCTCATCTTATCCATCCGCTGCACGTAACCGGTGCACATGATAACGCCAGAATCTGGGTGGAAGGTCGAGGTTCGACACTGATCGACTCCAACGGCAAGGAATATATCGATGGCCTGGCCGGACTTTGGAACAATACCGCGGGGCACAGTGCTCAGGAACTGATCGATGCGGCAGCACAGCAGTACGCCAGATTGCCGTATGCTTCCGGTTATGTGGGCAGTTCCAACGAGAAAGCGATCGAACTTGCGGAGAAACTTGCAGCCATCGCCTATCCCGGCATCAACCGCTTCTATCTGACTTCGGGCGGCGGTGAGGCGACAGACTCCTCCATCAAGATTTCCAGGTACTACTGGAAACTCAGGGGCAAACCCGAGAAGACCAAAGTCATATCAAGGATGCTTGGCTATCATGGCGTCACATTCGCCGCGATGTGCGCGACCGGAATTCCGCCGTACTGGCCGATGTTCGAACCGAGAATTCCTGGATTCTCATTCATTCAGTCGCCGTATCCATATCGCTACGAGTCCGCCGATTCCAGCGTGAGTCAGGGGATCGCTGCGGCAAACGAACTCGAGAACAGAATTCTTGCGGAAGGCCCGGATACCGTAGCAATGTTTATCGCAGAACCGGTACAGGGTTCCGGCGGTGTCATTCCTCCGCAGGATGATTACTTTCCTAGAATCCGTGAGATCTGCGACCGGTACGATGTGCTTTTTGTAGCCGATGAGGTGATTACAGGATTCGGCCGTACCGGCAAGATGTTCGCGTTGGAACATTGGGGCATTGAACCCGATATCGTCCAGTTTGCCAAGGCGATCACATCGGGATATTTCCCATTTGGCGGAATCGGCATCAGCGATGCGATTGCCGATGCCATGGACGCCAGTAACGAACCGTTCATGCATGCGTACACCTATAGCGCTCATCCCATAGGAAGTGCGATCGCATGCGCAATGATCGATCTGATTCAAAGAGAGGACTTTCCGGGCCTGGCGGCCGCAAAAGGCAACCGGCTGATGGACAACCTGCAATCCGCACTGGGCGATCATCCGCACGTCGGCGAGGTTCGGGGGCTGGGCCTGCTGGCCGGTGTCGAGTACGTCAGGGACAAGGCGACGAAAGAAGCATTTGATCCAGCCGAACAGGTTGGCAACAAGATTCTGGATGCGGCCATGGAGCGCGGTCTTTTCAGTCGCGTGAGAGGAGACGTATTCTGCCTGGCACCGCCGATCATCACCGAAGATTCGGAATTGGACCGGCTTGCCGCCATATTGCGGGCCGCCACGATTGACGTACTCGGAACATGATCACATGAACTCGATCGATCGCTCTGCCAGCCGAACACAGCCGGAGCGGACGCGTCAGTAGTCCGTTCGGGTGATGCCGGGGTACGGTGTTGGGAAGTGGACATCAAATCGTGCATTCGGACCATCGTCGACTACCCTGAACCCGGGGTGCGGTTTCGCGACATCACGCCTTTGCTGAAAAACCCTTCGGCATTTCGATTGTGTGTCGATCGGCTGTACCAGAGATTCCAGAATACCGAACTTGATGTCATCGCCACGCTGGATGCCAGGGGGTTTTTATTTGGATCCGCCCTGGCCTATCTGCTGGGCGTACCACTGATCCCGATTCGCAAGCAGGGCAAGTTGCCGGGCGAGACGGTCAGCTTGGAATATGAACTGGAATACGGCACCAGCTGTATTGAGGTACACGCTGATTCGATCCAGCAGGACGAACGCATCATCCTGATTGACGATCTGATCGCGACCGGAGGAACCGCTCAGGCAGCGATTGAATTGCTGAACAGGATCGGTGGCCGCATTGTTGAGTGCGCGGTCGTCGTTGAGCTGGTTGAACTCGGAGGAAGATCAAAGATCTCGCCAGTGACTCTTCACAGTCTCGTTACATTCACCGAAGACGAGATCTGAACAATTCTTCCCTGCGGATTTTTCACACACTGTATCCCATCTGCCACAGACCGGCCCAGACCTGACGGCTGCTGAAAGGGTCCTGTCGCTGCGCACAGCCTGCCTGATCCGGGGAAATCGTTTTTTCTTGATAACATACTTTTGTATGTTATCATATCACCTCATTTGATCAGCCTGGATTCAAGTCATGGCATACACCAAACCCGGACAAACCCGGAACAGAATCTACCGGTTCGTACGCGAACGTCTGCTGGAAGGTCAGCCGCCGACTGTGCGGGAGGTCCAGGAAGCATTCGCAATGCGTTCGGTACAGTCTGCCAGAAATCAACTGGACATTCTGGTCCGTGAAGGGCTGCTGATCCGGCAGCCGGGCAAGGCACGCGGATTCAGGTTGCCCGGCATGCATCGTCCGGGCAGCCTGGTCCCTGTTGCCGGAAGCGTGTCGGCAGGGCACCTGAACGTCGCCGTTGAGGACATTGAGGGCTACATTCATGTCCAGTCGTTTTCGGACGAGAATATGCTGTTCGCGCTTCGGGTCCAGGGGGAAAGCATGGTGGGTGCCGGCATTATGCACCGAGATATCGTGCTGGTCCGACATCAGGCAGAGATACATTCGGGTGACATCGTTGTGGCCATGGTTGACGATGAGGCGACCGTCAAGGAATTCTGGAACATGGAAGGAAAGATACAGCTGCGAGCGCGAAACGAGAACTATCCCACTCTTTTGCTGGACCCGGAGAATGTCGTCATTCTCGGAAAGGTCATCGAAGTACGACGACATCTGGAGGCAGGCCAACTGACCGCGGGACATGTCAATGCCTGAACCGGCCCTGCAGCCACTATCAAGACTTGTCCAACCTCTTTCGGGTAACAGACCCGGATGGAATTTCCAGGAGGTTCAAGGCAGGCTGGTTGAGATTTCCGAACCGCATCCGGTTGCGGCACTCAGTTTTTGCTTCCTGCTCGTGCATGAGGTGCAGATGACGGGCGGCAGTGCGGTTTGGGTGGGTTCAACAGACAGTACTTTCTACCCGCCGGACGCGGAAAAAGGTGGAATTGATCTGCGCAATCTGCCCATATTGCGTCTGGCCGACACACGAAGTCTGGTCAGGGCGGCGGAAATCCTTCTGCGGTCGGGTGCGTTCCAGCTGGTACTGCTTGATCTTGGCCGCAGCCACACCATGCCGGTTGCGCGCCTGGCGCAACTCAATGGACTGGTCCGCAAGCATGGTGCCTGTGCTGTGTTCCTAACCCGCAAACCGCACAACGAGCAGTCGGTGGGACCGTTGATCTCACTGCATGCCCGAACATCCCGGCAACGGGTCGAGACCAATGCCTTTTTCTGTGAGCTCCAGATACTGCGCGACAAGCGGCGCGGCAGAAAATGGACCTGGCAGACCTGCCTGTGCGGTGTCAAAGGATATTTTTGACGGCTTCATCGATGACCGGTGTATCGTCTGATGTCTGCATCGCTTGCATCTGCATCCCCAGCCTTCCCATGCAGCTGGCCAGGCGCGACCTGCCAGCGGACTTCAGGATGCCGATCGCACTGGTTGACCGAAATGACAGCCGATCAAGCGTCATTTCAGTCGATCCGCGGGCGGCACGCCAGGGAGTCCATTCCGGCATGTCCTATGCCACTGCAATCGCGCTGTGCCCCGACCTGCACGCAGTCTGTCCGCATGCCGAGCAGATCAACCAGGTTCACCAACGGCTTGTTCGTCACCTGAACGAATTCAGTCCGGCTGTGGAACCGGTGCCGGAAATTCCGGGCGCGTATTATCTTGATGTGCGCGGCATGCATCATCTGGAACCCGACCTGCATGCATGGGGGCAGCGTATGCAGAGCATCCTGTACGAACGCGAGCAATTGCACGCAGGCATTGTCTTCGGATTCACCCGCTTCGGGGTCCGAGCCACGGCATGCCAGACACGTTCCATCACCGTATTCGAATCCGCTTCCAGCGAGTCGCAGGCAGTCATGTCGATACCACTTGCAGGACTCAACCTTTCCGCAAGGCCACCTGAGGAACTTGAAAAACTGGGTGTCTGCACTATCGGAGACTTGCGAAAACTGCCTGAGTGGGAAATCAGGTCAAGATTCACAGAAGAACTCTTCGACCTGGCAAGAAAGGCGAAGTCAGAAGACGCCTCTGTATACGGTGTCGAACCGCCCGCACCCTATTGTGTGAGAACCGACCTTGATTACTCGGAGCCTGATGCAGACCGACTGGTCGAGATCATTCACAGGACCTATCGGCCTGTGCTCGGTGAGATGAGAAAACGATCCGAGGGGGTGGACAGATTGGACATCCGAATGATCAGGGACTTGGGCGGCACGTGCAGGGAACTGATCAAGACCGCGCAACCCACACTTGATGAATCGACACTGCTGGATCTTCTCCGTTTGCGAATGCATGCGATCACTCTGGACGATGGTATCACTGCGCTGGCGATCAATATCATCCCCGGAGCGCTGCCGGACCCCCAATTGAGTCTGTGTCAGGACTTCACCAAATCGGAAAACAGCCTGTTGGCCGCGAACAGGGCGCTTGCCCGTGTCCGCGCCGAGTTCGGACCGGATCGCGTACTGCAGGCACATTGTCGGGCCTCACATCTGCCGGAAGAGTCCTTCGGATGGAAGCTGTTCGATCAGATCAGCAAACCGTCACCGGTGGAAAAGCACACCTCATGTCTTATTCGCCGGATACTCGACCAGCCTATCCGGATTTCCACGCCGCAACGTGCCAGACTGCGACGTGTTTTCGGCCCTTATACGGTCAGTGGATTGTGGTGGCGCAATCACAAGATCGATCGAAACGAATATTTCATTGAGGACTCCAACGGCTGTACACAGTGGATTTTCTACGATAATCTCAGGCGACAGTGGTATGAGCGGGGACTCGTTCAATAATCATGCCGGACCGGATCATCTATGCCCCCCTGTGGTGCAAAAGCAATTACTCGTTTTTGAAAGGCGCGAGCTTTCCGGAGCAATATGTGAGCACGGCAGCGCAGTTGGGACTCCCATCGATCGCACTGACCGACATCGATGGACTGTACGGTATCGTCAAGGCGCATCTGGCAGCAGTTGAGCACAACATCCATCTGATCGTCGGCTCACAGATTACGGTCAACGACCCCGGTCTGCCGGTTTTCAGTATTGTGTTGCTGGTCCGCAACCGGATAGGATACGCGAACCTTTGCAGCCTGATCACTATCGGGCGACTGCGATGTGAAAAGGGCAGGAGCGAGGTCACGCTTGAGGAATGCTGCCAGCACTCAGAAGGACTGTACGCGATATGGCTGCCTCAAGGTATCCGCGCTGTACAAGGTCAGGATTCAACTGGCGTTCTCAATACCATGAGACAGGCATTCGGTGAGCATCTGTTCATGATGGTCTGCCGACATCGACAGGCGGGAGATCCGATTGTCGAGGCCCGGACAAGGGCATACGCGCAGTGGTGCAGCATCCCGACCGTTGCGGCGCAGGAGGTCTTGTATCACGACCGGAACCTACGGCCGGTACAGGACATACTGTCCTGTATCCGACAGCGCCAGACCCTCGCTGACTGCCAGCGCCTGCTTGAACCGAATGCCTGTCACGAACTAATTGACGCAGACCGGTTCAAGAACATTTTCAGGGACGATCCCGCTTCTGTAGAGGCCTCTGTCGCAATCGCCCGCGATTGCGATTTCCGAATGGATGAAACGCACTATATCTACCCTGAGGAGAGGGACCCGGATGGAATGACTGCCAGCCGGCGGCTGCGAGACCTTGCCCGACGCGGCGCACTGCAACGATATTCAGGTAATCCACCGAAGGTGGTCAGCGACCAGATTGAGAAGGAACTCGAACTGATCAGGGAGCTGGGGTATAGCAGCTATTTTCTGACCATGCATCGAATCGTCAGGTGGTGCAGCCAACAGAACATCATGTGCCAAGGGCGCGGGTCAGCTGCCAATTCGGCTGTCTGTTACTGTCTTGGCATCACGCATATCGATCCTGTTGACATGGACCTGCTTTTTGAGCGGTTCATGTCGCGCGAGCGCGATGAACCGCCGGACATCGACCTTGACATCGAACATGAAAGACGAGAGGAGGTCATTCAGTACGTCTACAGAACCTATGGCAGAGATCACGCCGCCATGGTGGCGGTTGTCATCCGATATCGAAGCCGATCGGCGATTCGGGATGTCGGTACTGCTCTCAGCCTTCCCGAACACGCGATACAGCGACTCTCGAAGCAGGTTGATTCATACGGCACCGTCGAAACCGGCGACTTTGAGCGGGCAGGTCTGGATCCTTCATTACACGCTCATCATCTGCTGAAGGCATTGGCCAATGCCATTGTCGATTATCCAAGGCATCTGTCCATTCATCCCGGTGGGTTTGTGTTTGCCTCCGGTCCGATCTATGAAATGATTCCGGTGGAAAACGCGACCATGCCGGAACGAACTGTCATCCAGTGGGAAAAAGATGACATTGAAGCCATGAGAATCTTCAAGATCGACCTGCTCGGACTCGGTGCGCTCACCCAACTGCATCGGTGTTTTGATCTGATTGCGAACCATCGGGATATCACCGTCAGCATGGACAGCATGCCAAAGGATGATGAACAGGTATTCAAGATGCTGTGTGAGGCAGATACTACAGGCGTGTTCCAGATCGAGAGTCGCGCACAGATGAGCATGCTGCCCCGGCTGAAACCCCGGCAATGGTACGATCTTGTGGTTCAGATCGCCATTGTCCGTCCGGGGCCGATTTCGGGTGGCATGGTGCATCCTTATCTACGCAGACGCGCAGGAGAGGAACCGGTCACCTACCCTCACCCCTGTCTGGTTCCCGTACTGGGCAAGACGCTTGGAATTCCGATCTTTCAGGAACAGGTCATCAAATTGGCAATGGTCGCGGCGGACTATCAACCCGGTGAGGCTGACCAGTTGCGGCGCGACATGGCGGCCTGGCGCAGAACCGACCGGTTGGAGCAACATCGTGAGAAGCTGATCTCCCGGATGACAGCAAAAGGCATTGAACAGAGATTTGCCGAGCAGGTATTCAACCAGATTCGGGGGTTTGGAGAATACGGTTTCCCGGAGTCACATTCCGCCAGTTTTGCCCTGATCGCTTATGCCGCCTCATACATGAAATGTCATTATCCGGCCGAGTTCGCATGCTCGCTGCTCAATTCGCAGCCGATGGGGTTTTACTCACCGGCAACAATCGTCGAGGATGCCAGAAGACATGGCGTACGAATTCTCCCGATCGATGTGTTGCGCAGCCAACGAGACTGCACAATTGAAAGCGATCCGGACAGTACCGGTGACTTCGCCCTTCGTATCGGACTGCGTTATGTCAAGGGTATCAACAGCAAGGACCTTGCCGCACTGGCAGCGATTCCCAGAAACCCAGGTTCGATTGAGGAACTGATCCATCGGACCGGGATATCCAAAACTGCCGTACAGAAGCTCGCTGAAGCCGGTGCGTTCAGGAAACTGAGCCTCAACCGCAGAACTGCCCTGTGGGCGGCTCTTGGTGCCGGTACCCGCCAGGACCTCATCCCTGCTACCGGCAGCACAATCGGATTCGCGCCCTTGAGCGCACATGAATCGACCACCTGGGACTATCAGAGCACGGGCGTCAGCAGCAGTGGGCACATGTTACGACATTACCGACAGCAGATTCAGGCACAGGGACTGCCGGATGCCGCGCAAGTCAGCAATATGCCGGATGGATGCCATGTGCGGTATGTCGGGATCGTCATCTGTCGACAACGCCCGTCAAGTTCCGCCAATGTGGTTTTCATGACGCTGGAAGATGAAACCGGCTTTGTGAATGCGGTATTCTGGCCGCGCTGTTTCGATCGTTATTCAGCACTCGCGAAATCACTCTCACTGATGGGCATTGAGGGAACCCTGCAGGTTGCTGAGAATGTAGTCCATCTGATCGTTGAACACGTCTGGGAGCCGACTGAACTTGTCATGTGGAAAAACTTCGAGTCGCGTAATTTCCACTGAAATGAATCCCCTGCCCGGAACACTCCGGCATCAACTGAAATTTATCGGCAATGCGAAACTCAATTTCAGTTTTCACCCGCATTCGTTAGCAACCTGCATAACGGTCGGTTGATATAGTAAAGATTCCGTCCGGCCCGCAGTGCACTTACAAATCCTTTTTCCTGCATCTGATTCAGATACTTTGTTGCGGTCGGGCGGGTCACTCCAAGGTTTTTTCGCAGGCTTTCTATGCGTGTGTAGGGGTATCGAAATAATTCGTTGATCAGATTCTGGCTGTACATATTTGGAAACTCACTACGCAATCTATGTTTTGTTTCCAGCATAAGTGACACAATTTTTCTACAATCACTGCGTAGACTGAACGGCTGTTCAGGAAGTCAGGATGATTGTTCACGATTGTTGGGGACATCGGCAGGATTGTTTTGCAGGGCAATTTGCATGGCGGCCGGGAGGCTGATTCCGACAAGACTCAGGACTGTCCAGGCAATGGCAGATTGAGGACAATCCAAGTCCTGTTTGAATGTTCACCATGAATTGAGATGAGAGTCCCGCCAATTCTCTTGCATGCCTGCTCAGGTGCCTGGCGTAAAACCCGGATACCACCCGCAGCTGGAATTGACCCATTCTCACTTTTTTGCCTTCGTTCTTCAAGCGACAATCAGTCATACTCAGCCACACTCATTAACAAGTACAATAGCAATCTGAATTCTGACCACAAGAATCAAGGCGGACGCAATGAATGAGGCTTTGGCTACATGGGAGTTGATAGCGCTAGGCGCGATCGGATTGGTCGTGATCTTTCTATTCTTTCCCGGGCTGAGACGACTGAGCGAGGAGAGCAGGAATGCGCCGAAGGACTGGCCTGGGTTCCTGTTGCCGATCGGCGCTGTCATTTTGGTCGTTGTTCTGCTTGTCATGGTGGTCTGACCCCGTATCAATCCCAGAATCAAATTTGAGACATATGCCGAGAAAAGTCATCAACCTGCGACATATGCAGGACCGGCGAGATGATCATGTCGCCAAGTTTCTTGATCGCGAAAACATCACGCAGCTGCATGTCAACCCGGCTCACGGAGTCCCGCTGCCAGCGGATTCAAGCGGCTATGATGCGCTGATCATCTATGGCGGAATCCAAAGCGCTAACGATGGTCCCACCAGACCCTATATCACGCAGGAAATTGACTGGATCACCGATTGGCTCGCTTCCGGCCGCCCAGCACTCGGAATCTGCCTCGGCGGACAGTTGATCGCCAAATGTCTCGGCGCACGGGTTGGTCCGCATCCTGATGGAATCAGAGAGGTCGGATTTCATGAATTGGAGCCTGTTTCGGATTCTGATGGTTTCCTTAAGGCACCGGCACACTTCTATCAATGGCATGGTGAGGGGTTTACTCTACCCGATAACTGCGAACTTCTGGCCCGAGGAAAACAGTTTCCCAATCAGGCCTATCGATACCAGTCCAATACCTACGGATTACAGTTTCATCCGGAAGTTCCGCGGGTGGTGATGAAAAGCTGGCTTGAGAGCGGAAGCGAGGCGCTATCCTTCGCTGGTGCCCACTCCGCAGAGCGACAACTGCAAGATGAGTCGCAATACGGAAAGTCAATGGAAAACTGGTGCCTTGACTTCATCAATACCTGGGCCGAGCGCTGGTAGCATCCTATCAGGCGATCAGACTGCGAGCCGCGATGCATTCCTATTCGTCAAACCAGGTGGAGCGAACCTATCTGGCCGACTATCAGCCACCGCTATTCCAGGTGCCCGATATCAGTCTCGAATTTCAGCTGCACGCGACCGACACCTGGGTCAAGTCAACAATGACGATCATTCGAGCATCACCGGGCGACGGCGGATCATTTCTTCTGAACGGGAAGAGATTGAAACTCGAGTCAATCGAAGTCGACGGCGAAAGACTCGATGACAGTCAGTACAGTCTGAATGAATCCGGACTTACCGTGCATGATCCGAAGGACTCGTTCGAACTGTGCATCACGAACAGGGTGGATCCGTCCCAGAACAAGGAACTCTCCGGGCTTTATTTTTCAGGCAACATGCTGTGCACCCAATGTGAGGCAGAGGGGTTTCGCAACATCACCTACTTCCCCGACCGACCTGACATTCTGAGTCGATATTCGGTCAGGATCGAAGCATCGCGTTTGGAATTCCCGGTTCTGTTGTCCAACGGAGAACTCGTTGACAGCGGGAATATTTCCGAATCAAGACACTTTGCCAGCTGGGTCGACCCTCACCCGAAACCCAGTTATCTGTTTGCTCTGGTTGCCGGTGACCTGGCAGTGCTGGAGGATCAGTTCATCACACAATCCGGCCGGCCGGTGAAACTGGAGTTCTATACACCGCAAGAACACCTTGACAAATGTGATCATGCGATGAGTTGTCTTAGACGTGCGATGAAATGGGACGAGGACAAATACGGGTGTGAGTACGACCTGAATCGATACATGATTGTTGCGGTCGATCACTTCAACATGGGTGCAATGGAAAACAAGGGATTGAATGTCTTCAACTCGAAATATGTCTATGCAAAACCAGATACGGCAACCGATCAGGATTTTCATGCGGTAGAGTGTGTCATCGCTCACGAATACTTCCACAACTGGTCGGGAAACCGCGTGACATTGCGCGACTGGTTTCAGCTCAGCCTGAAGGAGGGCTTCACCATTTTTCGCGAGCAGCAGTTCAGTGCGGATATGGGGTCTGCGGCAGTTCAGAGAGTTCGCGACGTCCATATGGTCAAACTCCACCAGTTCCGGGAGGATGCCGGGCCGGCAAGTCATGCTGTCCAGCCCGACTCATACATGACGATCGACAACTTTTACACGATCACTGTCTACAACAAGGGCTCGGAGTTGATACGAATGCTTTATCTGATGATCGGAGCAAAGGCGTATCGTGCCGGAACTGATCTATACTTCGAGCGATATGACGGATCGGCCGCCACCGTCGAGGACTTCATCACATCGATGGAACAGGCAAGCGACCGAGACCTGCGCCAGTTCCGAAGGTGGTATCAGGTCGCTGGCACGCCAAAAGTTTTCGTGACGAGGCAATACGATAAGGAGAACAGGTCATACACATTGACATTTGAACAGAGCCGACCGGATTCGGGAAACGGTCGCGAATTAGAGCCGATGCATATTCCGATCATGATGGCGTTGCTTGATAACCAAGGCAGGCGGGTGCCGATCACGACTGATGCCGGTAACAAACTGTCAGAAAGCGAATTGCTTTTTGAACTGACTGATCAGAAACAGTCGGTGACCTTTCGCAATATCGACTCCAAGCCGACACCATCTGTGCTGCGCGGATTTAGCGCACCCATCATACTTGAAGATCCGGAATCGGAACGTGAGATGCACTTCATCATGGCCCACGACGATGATGCATACTGCCAGTGGAACGCGGCGCAAAATCTCTCGAAAATCCAACTGCTGAACCTGATCGAGGACTACAAGCATGGCCACGTTCCGAGTGTCGATGAGAAGTTCCTGAGTTCATTTGGCGCGGTGCTGGTGAAGGCCGCTGACAGCCCCCAATTCAGTGCGATGCTGCTTGAGACACCGTCGGAAATTTCGATCGCCCAAGCGATGAAAGTGGTTGATCCTGTCGCCGTTCATGATGCGCGCAAGTTTCTGGTGCGTGAACTCGCCAATCATTTCAATACCGAGTTTTCAAACCTTTACGGTCAGCTTCAGGGTGATTGGGGCGACGACCGGCAGGCCGCTGGCAAGCGTGCGCTTCGCAACCTGTGTCTGTCGTACCTGATGGAAATCAACGACGCCGCAGTCCACGAACTTGCTTACCTGCAATTTGACAATGCAGCCAATATGACAGACCTGTCCGCGGCACTGACCGCGCTTGTGAATTCCGATAGTCCGAAGCGACAAACGGCCCTGGATTCGTTCTACGAGAATTGGCGTGATGACCAGGGAGTGATCGACAAGTGGTTCCGCATCCAGGCAACGGCGGCAAGGCCGGACACCTATCAGAACGTGATCGAACTTTCGCATCACACCGCATTCAGCATTTCCACTCCAAATCGGGTTTACTCGTTGATTGGCGCCTTCAGCAACTCCAATCCCTACTGTTTCCATGCGAAGGACGGGAGCGGATATGATCTCCTTACCCGCTACGTGCTGGCCATTGACCCGGACAACCCGGTCGCTGCAGCGCAACTGGCAGGAGCGTTTTCGGAAATCCACAGATTCGATGACCGCCGGCAGAGAGCCATGCGGCATCGAGTGGAATCTATCGCTTCAAACAAGACGCTGTCAGTCAACGTATTCGAGGTTGTGGAACGAATCCTGAAATCGTTCGCTGCATAAGCGGGCAGTTCAATCATGTCAAAGTCAGACAGCACCCAGCTCACCCGATCATCAAACAAGGACATTGATGATTTTCTGCGTAAGGTGGAACTGACACCGCGACCGGTACCGAGTTCAAGACGCGGGCGATTAATATTTGGCATGGATGCGACGGCCAGCCGCGAGCCCATGTGGGATCAAGCCTGCCATATCCAATCTGAAATGTTCACGGAAACCGCAGCGCAGGGCGGACTGGATGTGCAACTTTGTTACTATCGCGGATTCCGTGAGTTTTACGCGAGCAAGTGGGTAAGTGCGGCATCTGAGCTGCATCGGTTGATGAGCAGTACGCGTTGTGCCGGTGGACTGACACAGATTTCAAGGCTCTTGGATCAGACGATACGCGAGACTGAGAAAAGTCCTGTCAATGCACTGGTCTTTGTAGGGGACGCCATGGAGGAGGACGTCGACCGGCTTTCAGATAAAGCAGGCCAGCTGGGGCTGAATGGTGTGCCGGCTTTCATGTTTCACGAAGGACACAATCCGGTTGCTGAGAAGGCGTTTCGGGAAATTGCCACATTGAGCGGTGGCGCCTATTGCAGATTCGATTCCTCAAGTGCACGGCAGTTGCGGGATTTGCTCGCGGCGGTCGCAGTGTTTGCCGCAGGTGGGCGCCGGGCACTCGAAAACTTCAGTAGCAAACGTCGTGGAGTAACCGGTCAGCTGACTCATCAGATCAACCGAAACAAGACATGATTCTGAGGTTGATTCTAATCCTGGCCGTAGTCGTCGGCCTTATGTGGTTTTTCGGACGCCTCGGAAAGACAAATCCCCAGGACCGCATCAAGTTCCTCAAGCTCGCTGCTCTTTACGGCGGTGCGGGAGTCCTGTTGGCACTGATTCTGACGGGCAGACTGCCCGCGATATTCGCAATCCTGGCTGCGGCAGTTCCCTGGATCCAACGTGTCATCATCCTGCGGAGCGCTTACAACATGTTCAAGTCGTGGAAGGGCCCTGTTCAGGGGTCAAAACCCGGGCAGACTTCGGATGTACGGACTAAGTTTCTCGAAATGACGCTTGATCACGATACCGGCAATATCACCGGTACGGTGAGATCAGGCAGTCATAAAGGCCGTTCACTCGAGGACATGCAAATTGCGGAACTCGCTGACCTGCTGGTTGCGTGCCGAAAGAAAGACCCCCAATCCGCTTCCGTTCTCGAAACTTATCTCGACCGCATGCGCCCCGATGAATGGGCAGAGTATGCCGATGAGCATGGCGAGGATCAGTCCTTCACCAGCGACGATGACATGACGCGGGAGGAGGCGCTGCAGATTCTGGGCCTGAGCGAAGGCGCCACACGCGAGGAGATCGTCGAGGCACATCGGGTGCTGATGCAGAGAAATCATCCTGATCGAGGCGGGTCGACGTTTCTGGCTGCCCAGATCAATCGCGCAAAGGACCTTTTGCTGTCATGATGCGCGCGAAATCAACCTTGCTTGGGTTAATGACTGCCGTGATGGTCGTCGCGACACAAGCTGTGCTCGCCGACAACCCGGTGAGATTGCACGAACAGATCCTGACCCACTCGCGGATCGGGCAGGTTCACGTCATGGTTCCGGAAAACTACCAGCTGGAAATCCTGAACGACCAACTGAGACGACCGAGATTGATCACATTCGCACCGAACGGCGACATGTTCATCGGCTCGGAGTCCCGCGTGTATCTACTCAAGCCGCCCTATGAGCAAGCCATCGATTACCTGTACCTGGATGGATACCCTCACAGCGTTGCGATACGCGGTGAGGAAATGTTCATTGCGTCAACCGGCGCACTTTTCAAAGCGCATTACAAACCTGAGACCGTTCGAATCAACGCTGTCGACCTGACGCTGGTAACTCGCCTGCCTGGCGGGTTCGGACACAGCTCAAGAACTGTCGCGGTCAGTCCGGGCAACGAAATATTTGTCAGTATCGGAATCAGTGGCAATTGCAACAATCAGATGATTTCGGACAGTTATCCGTTCAAGGATCGCCGCGGCGGTCTGTTCCGGCTGGATGAGTCTTCCGACCCCGATCGATTGGTTCCCTTCGCTTCGGGGTTGCGTAACCCTGTAGGATTCGACTGGCATCCGACCAGTCACGTAATGTACGCCACCAATAATGGGCCCGACCATCTTGGATTCGACCAACCGCCCGAATATTTCTCCAAGATCACTCCGGGATCGTTTCATGGAATGCCTTGGTATCAATACGATGGACAGTCTGTCAGGAAAGACCCCTGCATTACTGCCAAAGCACCTTATCCAGTTGGTGAGGTCAGTATTCCGGTCGCATTGTTTCCATCCCGAAATGCGCCGCTGGGCGTCGCGTTTGTCCCGACCGAGGCGATGGACAAGAGGTTTCAGAGCAATGCCATAGTCGCCTTGCACGGTTCCTGGGGCACACAACCAGACGGTCTGTTTACAGGGTCGGCAGCAAGTCGCAGACCACCTGCAGTCGTGATGGTTCGATTTATTGGTGAGGAGAGCGCCGGTGTCGAGCCGATTGTCACCGGATTTCAGAATGAGGATGGACGTCGATGGGCCCGGCCTGCCGGCGTTGCAGTCGGGCCGGATGGTTCACTCTACATTACCAGCGACAGCGGTGATTTGCATGGGCTGTTGCGACTGCGCCGCAAGAATAATTGACCGCACGGGTTCGTCATGAGTCCGAAATTAGATCAACTGCGACTGAATGAGGTGTGAACAAGATGCCAGATGTACCGCTCAACTTCCAGATTTCCGAATATGAGGATCGAATTAGTAAGACACGACAGGCCATGGAGTCGTCTGGTGTCGAGTTGATGATTACAGTCGATCCATCCAACATGGCATGGCTCACGGGTTACGATGGATGGTCGTTTTACACGCCGCAGTGCGTGCTTCTGACTCTGTCCGACGGACCGATCTGGTTTGGTCGGGCGATGGATGCAAAAGGCGCGCTTCGTACCGTGTTCATGCCGGAACATGACATTTGGTTCTATACGGACGATTACGTCATGACACCCGAACGTCATGCGATGGATCTGCTGTCGCAGAAGATCACTGATCGGGGTTGGGGAGCATTGAGGATCGGGGTTGAGATGGACAATTACTACTTCTCCGCGGCAACTCACCAGTCGTTGGAGAAGGGACTTCCGAATGCGACTTTCATTGATGCCAACTTATTGGTGAACTGGCAACGTACAGTCAAATCTGAGCAGGAGCTCATTTACATGAAAAGGGCTGGACGCATCGTTGAAACCATGCACGAGATGATTTTCGAGAAAATTGAGCCGGGAATGCGGAAAAATGATCTGGTCGCGGAAATCTATCGCACCGCGATTGCAGGCACGGACGGACACGGTGGGGATTATCCAGCAATCGTCCCCATGGTACCGTCCGGAGTTGACACCTCAACAGCCCATCTTACGTGGAATGATCTTCCGTTCAATTCCGATGAAGGTTCGTTTTTTGAGATTGCCGGGTGTCATCGTCGCTACCACTGCCCGCTATGCCGCACGATTTATCTCGGAGAACCGCCGCTTAAGTTTCTAAACGTGGAAAAAGCAGTTCTGGAGGGAATGGAAGCCGGACTCGAAATGGCACGTGCCGGAAATCTCGCGGAAGATATCATCATCGCATTCAATCGCGCACTGAACAGGTACGGAATTACCAAGGATGGCCGCTCAGGTTATCCGATCGGGCTGAGCTACCCGCCGGACTGGGGCGAGCGTACGGTCAGTCTTCGTCTGGGAGACAGAACAGTCCTTGAGGAGAACATGACCTTTCACTTCATGACGGCGCTGTGGTCAGATGACTGGGGATTTGAAATTACCGAAAGCATCATCATCAAACAGAGCGGTCCGGAACTTCTTGCCAACTATCCTAGAAAATTACTGGTAAAAAAATGAGTTCAAACATACAACTGTACACGTGGGGCACACCGAACGGCAGAAAGATCTCGATCGCATTGGAAGAGATGGGGGCGAGCTACGATGTTCAGTCGGTCAACATCCTCGAGGGCGAACAATTCAGTGAAAGCTTTACCGCGATCAGTCCAAGCAGCAAGATTCCCTGTATTGTCGACCCTGAGGGAATGCATGGTCAATCGACCTCGATCTTTGAATCGGGTGCCATCCTGATCTACCTCGCACGAAAATTTGGAAGGTTTGGCGGATCAGACCCAGCCAGTGAGTTGGAAATCCTGCAATGGGTCATGTGGCAGATGGGCAATGTCGGTCCCGTACTCGGACAACTGCACCATTTTCGAAAGTTTTCGAAAACCAAAGTACCCTATGCCATCAAGCGATTTGACAACATCGCAGACAAGCTTTACCGGGTGCTTGACTCCCGTCTTGCGTCCCGCAATTATGTGGTCGACGACTATTCGATCGCAGACATGGCCATCTATCCGTGGGCTGCGCGATTTGAATGGCAGAATATTGATCTTCGAACCTATCCCAACGTCAAACGATGGTTTGACATGCTGTCGGAACGTCCTGCGGTGAACACAGGCATGCGGGTGCCATTTCTGAACTGAAACTCTCCCAAATCCACAACCGTCTGCGCAATGTCAGATTCGCATCCCGAAATAACTTTGTTTGGCAGCTTCAGCAACTTTACCCATTGTGCCCTGAAGTGCCTGATTGAAAATGACTTTTGCCCGCAGCGGCTGGTGATGTCCGCATATGGCCCGGGCGATGCTCCGCCCAGTGACAGTTTGCCGGTTCTGTTCCAGTCGGGCACCCCCGGCATAGTTGAACTGAGTGAAGAGTATGGGATACCCGTCACTTACAGTATGCAGCAGCACAGTCTCGAGGGGATTCTGTCGGAGCATTCCTCGGATTTTTTCGTACTCGCCTGCTATCCGAAAATTCTACCTGACACGACCACCCGCATCCCGACCGCGGGCTGTATCAATATCCACCCGTCCCTGTTACCTCGGTACAAGGGGTTAAATCCGATTTTCTGGCAGTTGCGCAACGGCGAGACTGACACTGGCGTGACGTTACATCAGGTCACCTCGGAAATTGATGGCGGGAATATCCTGATGGCGAGAAAGCTCACCTATCCGGATGGTTGCAGCATCAATGAAATTGAGGATGCTCTTGTTGGCACGGCAATTGAGGCGTTGACATCACTGCTATGTCAAGTCCCGTCCGAATGGGCCGCACGAGAACAAAATCCCGCCCAGGCTACCTGGCATCCGGCGCCATGTGACAACGATTTTGTAATTGACGCCACTTGGCGCAGCAAGACGGTCTGGAACTTCGCCCGAGCTTATGCGGGAACAGGTCGGCCAATGAGATTCATCAATCGGTCGCAAACCCACCGGATTGCAGATGTGCTCGAATACGGAAAAAATACCAAGTTTTCGGATAAGTCATCGGACAATTCGACAGTTTTGGCGCATCTTGCTGATGGATATGCTGTATTCACTGTTGAAAACCCTGAACCGAAAAAACTAAAATAATGGGAAGAAAATCATCTGTCCGCCATAATTTCGGTGTCCGACCATCTGATGAGAACGAGTTCCACATTCCGTAATTCGATAGTTATCGGCTACAGAAAAGTCAAGCCACCTCCCCGGCGTCATTATCAATTTGAAGAAAATCGATTCGCCAAAAGACGGGGACATTCTTCGGTTGGCTCTTCGGTTGGCTATCTGGGTTTGGTGCTCAAATGCTGTGTGATGGCTACTCTATTCGTCGGCGTTCTGCTATATCCGCCAGAATCCGCTGAGACCGGCAGTATCAAGTTAACCAGCATATGGAACCTGGATACCCACCACGTCGCTAATTCAATCACGCCGTTCGTTCGTGAAAATGAATATCCCGAGGTGGTCCAGCTGAGGTCTGACCAATTCATGGTTGAAGCATCCGTGGAGTACCATCTGGATCCGCAATTCAAGCAGCACATCGATGATATTCTCACACACTACAAGCCAGATTTTGCGGCCGTAGTCGCCATTGATCCCGAAACCGGGAAGATTCTCGCATTAAACAGCTTCGTCAGGGACGGAGAGCCCGTCGGCAATCTGACTGTTCACTCCGGTTTCCCTGCCGCATCCCTGTTCAAGATTGTTACCGCAACGGCAGTTCTCGATCAGAACATCTCTACTCCGGACACTCTCTATCAGTTCAACGGGAAAGATACTTCCCTGTATAAAAAAAATGTGTTGAGACATAAGAAGAACAAATGGACCAGGACTGTCACGCTGACGAGCGCTTTTGGACGATCGATCAATACTGTGTTCGGGCGAATGGGAGTATTTGAAGTGGGCGGCGACGCATTGATTGATTACTCCAGGACCTTTGGATTCGATCACATGCTTCCGCTTGACCTGGTTATTGATAAGAGTCAGGTAAAGATCGACCCCAGTGATGAGTGGCAAGTCGCCGAGGCAGCGTCAGGTTACACGAATTCGATCACGATGAGCCCTTTGCATGCAGCAATGATGGTGGCAACGATTGTCAACGATGGCGTAGCAGTCGAACCGCGGCTGATCAAGTCTGCTCACTACCCTGACGGTCCGCCGCTATACACCTCTGAAAAAAACTCCAAGCAGATATTGGATGTGTCGACCGCGCAGGATATGCGGGTGCTGATGCGCGATACTGTCGCAAAAGGTTCTGCACGAAAACGATTCCGAGGATTTTTCAAAGGCGAGTATGCCGACCTGGATGTTGGCGGCAAAACCGGTTCCCTGACAGGTAACAATCCTCAGGGACGAACTGAGTGGTTCGTCGGTTACGCGGACTCGGGAACCAAGCAGATTGCCGTAGCCGCAGTCGTCGTCAACAAGGACAAATGGCGCATCAAGCCTTCTGCACTGACGCGCAAGGTTTTTGAGGAATATTTCAAAAAGTCAAATGCCAGCGGCTGACTCTTGCCGCCGCGATACCGCGGGGATTTCTTTGCCACGTTTTTTTGCCCCCGTTGATATGACCTCAATTTGCTCCGAGTCTGAACAGTTCGCAGTGACGCATCACCAAAGTCTTTCAGCATAAGCAATCCGAACCGCACAAAGTTCCGCAATGCCTGAGTGAAGACAGACTCGAGTGCAGTCAGCGGCAGCCTGTGCAGATTCAACGCAGGAAATTGTCGCCACCGAAGGCTACGCCTTCTTAACGTGCTGCTTACACGACTCCTTCCAGGCGAATACCCAGCTTACTTTGCATTTTCCGACTGACACTCTGTGTAATTCGGTCCGCGATCATTGCAATGATTGCCATGCCGATGCCCGCAGTCATTCCAACTGCAAAATCGCCGTCACCCAGTCCGATGTAAATCTGCTGTCCAAGATCATCAGTTCCGACCAGTGCGGTAATCACCAACATTGAAATGGCGAACATAATTGTCTGATTCAATCCCAGCATTATTGAAGGCACCGCAAGCGGTAGTTTCACCTGGAACAGCAATTGCAAGCGTGTGCATCCGACTGTTGTCGCCGCATCGATCACGTCTTTGGACAGATTGCGCAGTCCATGTTCCGTGTAGCGAATAGCCGGGACGATGGCAAAGATCACGATTGATAAAAGTGCCGTGAACTCGCCGATCTTGAAAACCATTACAAACGGGATCAGAATGACGAACAGCGGCATGGTCTGCAAGGTGTCGATTACAGGACGTACGACAACAGAAACCTTTTCGTTCTCCGATGCCCAGATTCCTATCACACCGCCCAGAATGAACGCAATGAGAACAGCCACACCACACAGGTAGAGAGAAACAACCGCAGGAGCCCATATACCTGTGAGCAGAATAAACGCCAATCCTGCCACGATCCAGATTGCAAGACTTCTGCCGCCCGCCTGCCAGCCAATCGCGATGATGATCAGACTCAAGGCGGTCCAGGCTGTTCCCGTCAAACCGCTGTAGAGCAAAAGTGCAATCAGCGCAACCCAGATAGCCTGCAGATAGCGGGCTTTGAACGCCAGCACTGCCACAGGAACGATCGCCAGTGCAACATAGATCCCTGTCACCAAAGGTGTCATCGCAAAACCCCATGAAAACGGACTGATCGCCTGTTTCAGTCCGATCTTGATCGGCAGCATCAGATAGAAGAAAGCTGTTTGCTTGATCCCTTCCAGAAAGACGCGGAATTCAACAAACAGCCATTCCAGACTGGCGTTCATCGCCGGAGCCGGATTGATGATCAGTTGTTTCGGCCATACCGCCAATATCGAGATGAACTGTGCCACAATCCCAATCAGCAATGCGAAACCGGCACAAATCAGCCAGCCAAGCCGTCTCCTTTTTCGCTCAAGCGGGTCAACAGCCGCGCTGTGCATTGCGAAGCCCGATGTAATTCGGTCAAGAATCATCGCCATCAGGGCAATCACAATGCCGGCCAGGATGCTTTCGCCAAACAGAGCTTTGCGTATGGTTGACAGAACTTCCCAGCCAATGTCGTTCGTGCCCCCGATAATTGAGGCGATGATGACCATTGACAATGAAGCCATGGTGGCTTGATTGACTCCCAAAAGCAACTGGCGGCTCGCTGTCGGTACTCGAACGCGCCAAAACAATTGTGACGGTGTTGCACCACTCATCAAGCCTGAGTCGATAATGGTTGCGGGCACACCGCGCAAGCCTACGATGGTGTTGCGCACCATCGGCGGAAAAGCAAACAGCACGGAAGCGACGAGTCCTACCGTTGTTCCGAATCCGAAAAGTAACAGAATTGGCAGCAGATAGGCAAAAGCGGGAACAGTTTGCATCAGATCGAGTACCGGCATGATGACCCGGAAGGCTCGTTCTGACATGAACCCCCACGTGCCGAGGGCAAATCCCACTGCAACTGCAAGCGGGATGGAAATGACAACGAGCGAAAACGAGTTCATTGACTGTTCCCAAAAACCGAAAGTCACCATGTACAGGATGCTCCCCGCGCAGAATACTGCCAGTCCGAATCCTTTTGCCTGATAGGCTGCATAGGTTGCCAATATCAGCGCGGCAGCCCAAGGAATAGCATTCAGGACAGTCTTCGCGAACAGTATCGGCCAATCGAATACCCAGGCGATTGCCTTGAAGAACCAGCCAAAAGCCAGAACAAACCAGCGCATGGCGTTGTTCATCGGTTCAGTCAACGGTAAGACCAAACTCTCCGGATATCTATACAGTACACCCAGACTGTCGCCCAACACCACACAAATCGCGGTGAAAATCACCGCGCCAGACCAAACGTAGAGAGACTGCTTTGTGTTGCCGTTCACGGGTCAAATCTTTGCTGTTGCAGTCGACATGCCGCTCGCCAGTGCGGCGATGACATCATGCCCGGTCATGTGGAAAAGAGCATTGTCATTGGAGCGGACAGCCACCCCAGACTTATTCTTTACGAGTTCCGGCAGCAAGTCGGAGACCTTGGTATCTGCACTCACTTCCTTCAGTCCTTCCGGTGGAGGGCTGTCGGACGCAATGTCACCGGCTGTCAGAATCATTTCCCATGGCACATCATTGGTGAACTCGCGGACATACGAGTCCGCTGGATTCAGGATCAGGTCAACGGGTCGGCCAACCTGAACCACCGCACCATCTTTCATGATTGCCATACGATCTGCAACACGCAGGGCTTCAAGAAAATCATGTGTGATGAAAACAATAGACTTGTGCAGTTCCTGCTGCAGTCGCAGGAACTCGTCCTGCATTTGCCTGCGAATGAGCGGGTCCAGCGCACTGAATGGCTCATCCAGAAACCATACTTCCGGCTCAACGGCCAAGGATCTCGCGATGCCAACCCGCTGTTGCTGTCCACCTGACAGCTGACTGGGGTAGCTTTCTTCCCGACCTTCAAGACCGACCAGGGCAATCACGCGTTCGACCCGTGTCATACGCTCCTGCATGGCCATACCCTGAAGCTTGAGCGGGAAGCCAATATTTTCCCGTACATTCAGATGAGGCAGAAGACCAAAACTCTGGAAGACCATCCCCATTTTGTAGCGGCGAAAATCGATCAGTTCTTTCGGACTCGCTTTCAGCAGATCCTGCCCGTCCAGCAGAATCTGCCCGGAAGTCGGTTCCACCAGCCGCGAAAGACATCGCACAACAGTTGACTTGCCAGAACCGGACAGGCCCATGATCACAAAGATCTCTCCGTGCATCAGATCGAAATTGACATCCGTTGACGCGACAATGCCGCCTTGGTCTCGGATGCTTTGGGCCAATTCCTTGCCGTCGCCACCATTTTGCGGCAGTCGGCTTTCGTCGCTTAGATAGTTCGCGACGTCAGGACCATAGAGTTTCCAAAGATTCCTGCAGGACAGTTTCGGTGTAGTAGAGTTATCGGAAGACACGATATTTGTACCTCATGGAATGAAATGCAACCGGATTTGCGTTGCTGCGCAAATCCGGTTGTTCGCAAAATTAAACTTGATCCGTCTACATTGCAGCCTCAATCCACGGGCGCCACATGGATTCGTTGGCAGCCATCCATTCAGACATGACCTCTTCAATCGGGCGATTGTTCTGATCGACCTCATAAATAAGCTCGTTTTGCACTGCATTGGTCAGTGTCATCTGTTCCGCAACTTTCAGTGCGGCGGGAAATTTCTCACCGAATGACTTGGAGATAATCTTATCGACTGTGGCCTGCTGAAATCCGCAGGCAGACCCGCGCTGCTGGCTGCCCTCGTCACATGCACCATGTTCCGTATCCCATTGCACCCAGTTCATGTCAATTTCCGCGAATACCCAGTGCGGTTCCCAGAACATCAGCAGAATCGGCTGTTCCGCTGCCAGCGCACTTTTAAGCTCGGCGACCATTGCGCCTTCTGAGCCGCCGGGAATCGGCTTAAGTGGCAATTCAATCAGTTTCACCAGATCTGATGAGCGGGTTCCCCAGTCTGCCGGATAGGTAATCAGGCGACCATTCGGAAACGTATCTGCGGCTGCAAAGGCGTTCGCGCAATCATACAGCGCCTCATATGAAGGGAGTCCCGGGCACCTTTCTTCCATGTAAGGTGGATAAATCCATCCTTCCTGTGGAGATATGCCCAAACCGCCCAGTACGATAATGTCGCCGCTCTCAACCGCTTTGGGGTAGATGTCACCGACATTGTTGGTCCAGGTTTCGGGCTGGAAATGCAGACTGCCTTCAGCGATTGCTGCGAGTTGAGGAACTGCTCCAGCAGTGATGAGTTCCACTTCGTGTCCCAGTTCCCTAAACAGGTTCGCGGCAAAGTGTGCTGAAATATGCTGGCCAGTCCATTCATTCAGCGCGATTTTGATGGGTTCCGCATTGGCAATGCCATGAATCGACATCAGAGCGAACGCTGCCACCAATATTGATCTCAGACGTTTAACGAAGTACATGAATTTCTCCTACATAATATTTAGTCAATTGCAGTTCATTTTGTTTGATTGAATTATGGCACAAAGTTTAGGCCATGTTCCGCAGTTCAACTTTTAAACCTGGCGCAACTAGACATCTCTTTGTTGCCGGCGGTTGCGACCACACCTGCGAAATCTGATCCGGATGTATCCGACACCTGCAGCATGTACACAAACTTCTGTCACGTCACCGTCGAGTTGGTAAAATTCCCTGACAGCAGGGAGTCGACAATCCATTGCACTAAAGTCAAAACAACGCCGAGTTATTCGCGATTCGTCGTCAGGTATTGTGATCCCCTCATCGCCGAAATAACAGGACAATTCCAATAACGGCGTTTGATTCGCCAGTAAGTTGCAGTATTTCGAATTGACTGCAACGATCGGCAGGCGGATGTATTGCGTTGTCATCAGTGCGAGCCACTGGCAACAAGAGAGATAAGTTTGAAATTCCAGCGATTCTACTTTCGGTTATGCGGCAATATCTCGATCTAACCCAACACGTCCTTGATCACGGTCAGAGAAAGGAAAACCGAACAGGAGTCGACACGCTTTCCACATTCAACTACAACTACGAAGTCGATCTGCGGGATGGTTTTCCACTACTGACAACCAAAGAGATTTCCTGGAAAAATATCCTGATCGAAAATTTGTGGTTCCTATCAGGAAGTACCGACATCAGTCTTCTGCGAAAGCACAACTGCAAGTTCTGGGACCCTTGGGCTGATGCGGATGGCCACGTTCCCAGTGCCTATGGGAACTTCTGGCGATCGTTTCCATCCGCCGGCGAAAACGGTACCCAGTTCAATGATCAGATTGCATGGGTATTGGAGAGTATCAGAAATAACCCGATGAGCCGAAGACACGTCGTATCCGCGTGGTATCCGAGCAACGCTCAAAACAGTGATCTGCCACCTTGTCATGCGTTCTGGGCGCTGAATGTGCAGACAACCGAAGACGGCGAGCCGATTCTGTGTCTTCACCTCACTCAACGAAGTGCGGACGTCGCGCTCGGCGTCCCCTATAACATCGCCGGCTATGCGTTCATTCTGGAACTGTTCGCCCACCTGACAGGAATCAAGGCAGGTATTTTCGCCCACACGCTCATTGATGCGCACATCTACACCTCCAAACCGGATGGTTCGGGTGGTGAATATGACCATATACCAGGACTCACGGAACAATTGGGCCGTGAACCCAGAAAGCTTCCGAAACTGACCATCGACCCCGGAATCCGGTCGCTGAAAGATATTGAATCTCGCCTTGATGCCGACCTCGACGAAATCTTCCTGACATTCCGACTTGAAGGCTATCGACCTCACGATGCAATAAACTTCCGAGTGGCGGTCTGACATTCAAAATGACACGTAGATGCGGGATCATTGTCGCAATGAACGCGAACCGTGTCATAGGCAAAGCGGGTACCACCCCTTGGCATTATTCGGCAGACCTCAAGCGCTTCAGACAAATGACACTGGGCTCGACGGTCGTAATGGGTCGTAAAACATGGGATTCATTGCCGATCAAGCCGCTCCCCGAAAGACAGAATATTGTGATCACGCGTGGAAACGGTATCGACGAAACATCATGCAGTTCGATTTCACAGGCCATCGAAATCGCGCATTTTGAAAAAATCTGGGTCATTGGCGGAGCCGAAATTTATGCCTTGGCCGTGGAACACTGTGACCGGATGGACATCACATTTGTACCTGACACGGTCGATGAACCGGATTGCACGTACTTTCCGCCGATCGATTGGAGTCGGTGGTCTGCGGGTCCTAGGATTCAGTTCGACGACGACGATAGACTGTTCCGTCAGCAATTCACGGTGATATGAATCCGTCGATTCGGTGAAAATCACGTCGACTCAGATTGACATCGATTTTGAGTTGACGGTTACATTGGCTGCGATTTGAACACCATTTTTCAGATCGACAGCCCCGGTCGCGGCCCGTCTGGCAAGCAACTCAACACCAATTGATCCATCACCACCAGGCACTTGTCGCACCAATTTATTCATCCATGCACCATCAAGGTGAATGACAATGCAATAATTCATGCAAAACCCATTGGATTTATTGGCATGAAAATTGCTGATAAAACCATCAGTAGACTATCTGCAGGAGGCAATAATGAAACTCGTGACCGCCATTATCAAACCGTTCAAACTGGACGACATACGCGAAGCCCTTTCCGAAATTGGCGTTCAGGGAATGACCGTTTCGGAAGTCAAGGGATTCGGCCGGCAAAAAGGTCACACAGAGCTATACCGAGGGGCTGAATATGTCGTCGACTTCGTTCCGAAAATCAAGATTGAAGTCGCAATCAGTGCCGATCAGGTGGATGATGCCATAGACACCATCCGACGCATTGCGTTGACCGGTCAGATCGGTGACGGCAAGATATTTGTGTCCGAACTGGAAAACGTTATCCGAATCCGTACCGGAGAAATGGATGCCAGTGCCATATAGCTGAATGTTTCAGGAGTTACGACAGTTGAAATCGCCGAGACTGATATTTTCCTGCCTGATGGTGTTGCTGGCTGTGCCGACTGCGGTCCAGGCACAGGAAGGGTTGAGTCCGGGCAACACGTCTTGGTTATTGACTTCTACCGCACTGGTGCTGATGATGACACTGCCGGGATTGTCGTTGTTCTACGCCGGCCTGGTGCGTAGCAAAAATGTACTGTCCATACTCATGCAGTGCTTCACCATCGCCTGTGTTGTGAGTATCGTTTGGCTGGTTGTCGGTTACTCTCTCGCTTTCGATGATCTGGGCAATGGAATCATAGGTGGTTTCGGTAAGTTTCTTTTTTCGGGCGTATCTGAACAAAGCATGACGGGGGACGTTCCTGAGTCAGCATTCGCGCTGTTTCAGGTCACCTTCGCAATCATAACTGTCGCCCTGATTGTCGGTGGATTTGCCGAACGGATCAAATTCGGCGCGGTCGTGATCTTTGCGACTCTGTGGATCATCTTCGTATACGCGCCGATCGCGCACTGGGTGTGGGGCGGTGGCTGGCTCGGATCTCTCGGCATACTGGACTTCGCGGGCGGAAACGTAGTCCACATCACCGCAGGTGTTTCCGCTCTGATCAGTGCCTGTGTCCTCGGCAATCGGAAGGGGTTTCCCAACCGGGCAATGCTCCCTCACAACATGACACTGACCATGATCGGAGCAGGATTGCTTTGGGTCGGATGGTTCGGATTCAACGGCGGCAGTGCAGTAGCCGCAAACGGAGACGCCGCGATGGCCATGCTTGTCACTCATATCTGTGCCGCCGCAGCTGCCCTGTCGTTTGTCTTCACCGAGTACCTCATGAAAAAATATGCCACCGCGCTAGCTGCCGCGACCGGCATGGTCGCTGGCTTGGTTGCGATCACACCGGCATCCGGGTTTGTCGGTCCTGCAGGTGCGTTGGTCATCGGTGTGGTCACCGGCCCGATTTCGTACTACGCTGTGCAGGTGGTCAAGCAACGACTGCAACTGGACGACTCACTGGACGTATTTCCGGTTCATGGCGTAGCGGGGATTGTCGGAACCATACTGACAGGAATTTTCGCTTCCGCGGAACTCGGAGTTTTCAGTGGTGAGGGCATGGACAATTCAATCGGCTCACAGGTTTTCATTCAGTTCATCGGTGTCATTGCTACGGTGACTTACACTGCGATAGTCACGTTCATCGTATTGAAAATTACCGAGTTGTTGGCTGGAGGGCTCAGGGTCGATGAGGAGTCCGAAATCCAGGGACTGGATGTATCAACGCATGATGAGCGAGGTTACCACTTGTAGACTGCAGCAACTCCATACGATTTCAACCTTCCCGGTGACAGGCAGGGTCCATGTACCCCCTGCATGGGAACCTTTTTTCGTTCGATTCAATCGTGTCTGGTCATTCCCGCATAGAATATCATTACGATAGAACCATCTCCACGAACGAACGGATATGCCTGTCAAGATCCTCGCTTTCGCCGGCAGCACCGGAACCCGGTCCCTCAACAAGAAACTGGTCGGTCATGCGGCTCAGCTTGCCCGGCTACAGGGTGCTGAAGTCCGTCTGATTGACTTGAAAAGTTATCCGTTGCCCTTGTACGACTCCGATCTGGAAAGGGAATCTGGAGTACCGGACAATGCATTGGCCATCCGCACACTGATGGTCGAAAGTGAGGGAATACTTGTAAGTTGCCCGGAATACAACAGCGCAATCAGCGGAGTTCTGAAAAACACCATCGACTGGGTCTCCCGGCCGGTGCCTGACCAAGCGGCACTCGCGGCTTTTACAGGTAAAACTGTTGCCTTGCTTGCTGCGTCTCCAGGCAGACTGGGAGGCATCAGAACTCTTGCGAGTGTCCGTTCCATTCTATCCAGTCTGGGAATGATCGTGGTACCGAAGCAATATTGTCTGGGTCTTGCCAATGCTGCGTTCGACGACAACGACACGCTGATTGATGAGTCCGCACATCGCGGAGTCTGTGCTGTTGTCGAACAGCTCATTGAAGTCACAGAAAGTTTGGGGGGATTATAAACATGACTTACCCATTGAAAAATTTTGCAACGTAAGCCGATAAATTAGAAAAAATATTTCACTCAGAAGCAGTCTATCAGTCATGGTCAATCGCTATGTCAAGCGCTCAAGTGGTGAATATGTTGATGGACAGGTTCATATCAACGGCATCGAGAGTTTCTGGTCGATGCTCAAGCGGGCGCATAAGGGAACGTGCCACAGGATCAGTCACAAACACCTTGACCGTTATGCGGGTGAGTTTGCCGGGCGGCACAATGTTCGGGAACTCGACACGGTCAAGCAGATGGAGTCAATCGCAGCTGGATTTATCGGCAAGCGGTTGATGGACAAAGAGCTGGCTGCTGGTGTTGATGGACGATTGCACTGAGTGTTGAGCAATCCGGTGCTGAGATGATGAAGCAGACAGTGAAGCCAGGACCGGCCCGAGGCGGTGCTGCGGCCGAAGAAGTTCACCACAGAGCAGAGCGGATTGCACGACGGTTGGTGAGCACACCGCGTATCAATAACCGAGATATCAAGGCAAGGCGGAAAATCTGCGAGATTAGCAGATTTTAGAAAATTATCCTAATGGGCAAGTCAAATTTATAATCCCCAATAATAGCCTTGGTAAATTTAGGTTTGGACAGAGAAGGAATTACAAGACAAGAAACTTATTAGCACTCCATATCAGATTATTATTCCATCTATTCACCACATCAATAGTTACACGCAATGGCCCGATTATCAACTGATTCCAATAATCAAAGTGCTCGCAGGCCGTTTTTTGGGTACCTCCAACTATTTTTGGTAATCGCAGTAATTGCTGTCGCCCTAATACTCGCCAGAGCACCTAGTCAAACCGGGCAGGAACCGACAACCGTCGGTCAGGTCGAAACCTCTTTACCGGTTGTCGAAGTAATCCAACCCGAAGCGATAACCTTCGCCTTACCGATCAAACTTTCCGGGAACGTTTCACTCAGAGAGCGGATACATATCGTTTCACAGGCCCGCGGCCGAGTCGATTGGGTATCAGAAAATTTTATTGCTGGCGGCGTTATTCCTGCAAACGAAGTGTTTCTTCGGGTCAACCCCGTGGAATACCAATTGCGTGTGCAGGAGGCACAGTCTCAATTGAAACTCGCCGAAATTAATTCGTCCGGTTCACACGCGGATTTGGCTCATCTTGATTACCTGCAAGCCCGATTGGAATTGGCCCAATTCAATCTGGAGCAAACTGAATTGTCTCTACCCTATGAATTGCAAGTTGCCCGAGGGGGAGTTGACGTCGGGGAACTTGTAGGACCAGCTGAATACGTAGGCAGGGAAGCAGCGGTGCTCGGAGTCGGCTACCGCCGGGAAGCGATCCAGGTCAGCGCAACTGTTGAACCCGAATTGCTCGAAAACACAGACCCGCTGATTGGTGCAAGCGCAAAAGTAACGGTTGGCGAAAAAGTGTTCGAAACGACCGTTTATAGAGTGTCTTCACTAGTCAGGCCAGAAACGCGCCTTGTTCCGATTTTTCTTGAACTTCCCGCAGAAGCGGTAAACGACCCATTTTTGTTACCCGGAATGTTTGCCGAAATTGAGCTTGAAGGGCCAACACACGACAACGTTTTTGTCCTGCCTTACAGCACTGTGCAATCGAACGATAAAGTTTGGACCGTGAACGATGGCGCCTTAAGCGTTGTTCAGCCCGTATCAGTTGGCCATACAGAATCAGGATGGGTCGTTGAGGCATTCGATACCGCAGATGGCATCGTTAACGGTCCTGTGCCTGGACGAAGTGAAGGATTCAAAGTTCAGATACAGAATTAAGCCCCTCTCATGAAATTGCTGCAATTCGGCGGATAGCATCTTGGACAAGGGACCCATTTCATATTTTGCGAGCAATCGGGTCGCTGCGAATCTTCTGTTAGTATTTCTCCTTGTTGGAGGACTCAGCAGTGCCTATTTTCTTCCTGTTCAACTCTTTCCAAAGATCGATTTAAGGCAGGTCACTATAGCAGTCCCGTTTCCAGGTTCGTCATCGAAGGAAATTGAACAGGACATTATTCGTCGCATTGAGGAAAGAGTCATTGGTCTAAGGGGAGTCGAACGCGTCATCTCTTCTGCCGAGCAAGGATTGGGGCTAGTCAGAATTGAAATGCATACATTTGCAGAATCAAATTCCGTCTTAGATGAAGTGAAGAGTGCAGTGGACAATATCGCAAGATTTCCACCGGCCGGCGCAGAATCCCCTGACATCAGACTGATCAACCTTAATTTCGAAGTTATGACCTTGGCGGTTTCATCTGAATCCGCATCTGAAGATGAGTTGCGGCAGGTTGTGGAAGAAATGCGAAGTGAGCTTCTTGCACAACCATCAATCTCTCATGTCGAAATTTATGGCGTACGCGACCGCGAGATCACAGTTGAGATCAATGCAGAGCAACTGCGTCGACATCAGTTGACACTATCTAGAATCGAAAGGAGAATAAAACAGGAATCTGTCAATTTTTCCTTTGGCGAACTGCGCACCGAAACCGGCAACATCATTCTCCACACCATTTCAAAGCGCTTGTCGGGTGAGATGTTTGAGGATATTCCCTTGGTCACACACTTGGACGGCACCATAGTCACACTCGGTGATGTCGCGACGGTAAGGGATGGATTTGTTGATCACGATATACGATCTGAATTAAATGGCGTTCCAACTGCGTTTGTAAGAATTAATGCCGATGAATCGCAATCCATCGTAGCGATTGCCGAGCAAGTTAAATCCTGGCTGGCAAATAAATCGATGCCGCCACATATCACAGCCATAATCTGGAACGATAGAGCTGACCTTTCTATCCAGCGCTTCAATAATATCGTTACAAACGGAATTATCGGCGCTATCTTAGTATTTATCTGCCTTGTTGCCGTGTTTGATCTGCGCTATGCCATATGGATTACGGTCGGTATTCCTGCTTCATTTATCGGGGCATTTCTGTTTTTCGGAGTCGCAGACCTGGGTTTGAATATTGCTACAATTTTTGCCTTGTTTCTACTGATCGGCATTGTTGTAGATGATGCAATTGTAGTAGGCGAAAGTATCGCCGCAGAACGAGAAAGCGGCAAGAACGCGCTGGAAGCAGCGATCAGTGGTGCGAAATCGATGTTTTGGCCGATTACGCTCGGAGGTACAACAACGGCAATCGCGTTTGTTCCTTTACTTTTTGTGACATCTGAACGCTACCAGATTGCTTCGGTAATTCCGTATATTGTGTTCTTTGTTCTGCTCGTGTCATGGATTGAGGTATTTCTTATTCTCCCGGGGCATCTGTCCAAATCCAGACCATTAGGTCACCCGCCGATAAGCCGATTACAGCAGTACGTCAACGCACGCATTGAAATGCTTCGTAATCAGGTGATTGCGCCGGCCATCACCTGGTCAGTTACGCGAATGTATTTGACTCCGATAATCGGTTTAGTGCTCGTTGCATTCGCATTCGCACTTCTGTTTACAGATACGGTTCCCCTCGTCCTTAACGACCGCGAAACGAACACTTCCGGTAATATTCAAGCCGAAGTCAGCATGCCGCCTGGCACGCCTTTTTCTATAACCTTGGAGACGGCTGAGAAAATAGCCCATGCTGCTAGGCTTGCAGATGAGAGTCTGGGCGGGCAAAATATTGAATCAGTCAGTATGGTCGTAGGATTGCCGGTCATGTTGCCTAGGCAGAGCATACATGAGGCGTTTTCGTTGGAGCGTAATTCCGTTGCTCTGCGTAGCGGATTATCGC